>CAJQLI010000078.1 GCA_905479125.1 uncultured Alphaproteobacteria bacterium
GGCGCGGCGATCACCGACAGCACGATATAGATCACCGCCGACGGCATCCCCATGCCGAGGACGATACAGACCACCGCGGTCAGGAATAGCAGGATCACCAGGCTGCCATCAGCCGCCTCGGTCAGCAGCAGGGAGATATTGAAGGCGAGCCCGCTGAGCTGCAGTAGACCGATGATGATGCCGGCCATCGAGGTGATAACCGTGAGATCGAGAATAATCCGGCCGGTCTCGATCAGCTCCTTGACCAGCCGCGACCACTTCGGCCGCGTATAGGGATGCAAGGTGCCGATTATCAGTGTCGCGATTGCGGCGGTCATCGCCGATTTTCCGGGCTGCCAGCGCTCGACCATGAGCGTCCAGATCAGCAGAAAAATCGGGATGATAAAGACGAGCCCGCGGCCGAGGACCTTGCGCATTTTCGGTAGCATGTCGCGCGGCAGAGGCGCCATTTTGTAGCGCCCGGCTTCAAGGTCGACCTGGGTAAACAGCGCGATGTAATAGAGAATTGCGGGCAACAGTGCGGCCAATACGACGTCGCCATAGGGCACGGCCAGAAACTCAGCCATGATGAAGGCCGTGATTCCCATCACCGGCGGCATGATCTGACCGCCGGTCGACGCCACGGCTTCAGTTGCCGCGGCGAGATGGCCGGGATAGCCGGCCTTGCGCATCATGGGGATCGTGATTGGGCCGTCCATCAGCACGTTGGCGACGGCGCTGCCGGAGATCGTACCGAAGAAGCTGGAGGCGAGCACAGCGACTTTCGCCGGCCCGCCACGAAACCGGCCCATGGCCGCCATGGCAAAATCGGTCAGCACCTCGGCACCATTAACGGCATAGAGCATGCGTCCGAACAGGATGAAGGCGATGATCATGCTGACGGTCACCGTCAACGGAAAGCCGAACAGCGCGTTGCCGTCGAGATACATATAAACGCTCAACCGGTCCCAGGATTCGGCCGGCGCGTTTAGGAAGCCCGGAAAGTAATCGGCGCCCGCCGCATACACGATGAGAAACGCGGCCAGAACAACCAGCGCCCAGCCGGCCACGCGGCGCGTCGCTTCCATCACCAGCGCGACGGCAATCGTACCCAGGGTCATTCTTTCGATGGACAGCAGACCGAGATCGTTCCGGATTACCGGATACCCGAAGATCACAAAGCCGCCGACCGCAACGGTCGCGATAATACATATCCAGTCATACCAGGGCGTCCCCACCTCCTCCCGGGATTTGGACACCGGCACGGATAGAAAGACGCCCACCATCCCGAGCGTGAAAATCAGCGCGAGAAACTGTTCCTTGAAAATAATGATGCCGAGATCGGAATGGATTTCGAGGGACCAGACAGCGCCGAGTAATGCCAGCGACATCAGGATTGCCTGATGGATGATGCGCACCGGGCCGGATAAGCGACGGGCTGAACCGCCCGCATTCTCGTTGTCTGTCACAATCTCTCCCGACCGGCTTGTCTTGTGGAAACCTGAAAAGACAGTCGGACCGAATGACGCATGCGTCAAGAAAAAGCGTTCATAACGCCCATATTGACGGCACCTTACCCTGCCACATACTCCCGGGATGCCCCAGCGATCGCGGGCGGAGCCGGGGCGGATCAAGAAAATTCCGGGCTTCACGCTACACTAGGTATCCACGCCGGCTAAGCGGAGCTATCCGTCAGCGCCATCGGTTACCAAATTAGTTCGGGGATTGTAGGCATATCAACATCGCGCACGCCGCAATCCTGAAAGCCATCACAAACCGCATTGATGAAGTCGGCTGCCGCCGACCCCGGTTTGCGATCCTTCAATGCTTATGCGCCGGAGAGCGTATAGAGGCCGTCTTCGATGCGTTCGAGACGGCCAGCCTGGCGCAAAACATCAAGTTCACGCACCACATCCCGGCCATCGCGCGAGCCGATGGCGACCATCAGCGCGCCAAACGCCAACGGGCCGTCGGCCAGGGCTGCCTCAACGCTGTCATGGGTCTTGGCGCCGGAGACAGACGATTTCGGCACAGTGTGTTCGAGCAACCGTTCGCCGAGCGGAAGGGTCAGATCGAACCCAGCCTTGGCGCCGATCCGGCTGCCCTGAAGAGAGGGATCAAGCGGCAGTGTCCGGAACCCGGATTCGACGACAAGGTCGCGGTCGGCCTGAAACCGGGTGGCCAATGCCCAGTCCATCTGGGCGTCGTCGAATATGTCGATATCCGGATCGACAACAAAAACATGCTTGGAATTTGCGAGCGAACCCATGACAGCGGCAATCGCATTGCGGGCCTCGCCCGGCACCCGCTGGCGTAGGGCCACGCGGACATTGAAACTGCCACCCGACGACGTGGTAATGGTGACCGCGACCGGTTCGCGCACGGCGGTTTCAAGTGCACGCCAGACTGTTACCTCCGCGCGGATGGCGTTGAGCTGGGTGGTATCGGTCCAGCCAATATGCTCGCCGGATATAGTCGACGTCTGAAACAGCGCGTCCTTACGGTGGGTAATCGCGGTCGCATGAAAAACCGGGTTCCGCTTCACCACCCCGTAATAGCCAAGGAACTCACCATAAGGCCCCTCAGGTTCGACGTGACCGCGTTCGTCGAGATAGCCTTCGATGATGTACTCGGCATCTGCTGGAACGCGGATGTCGTTCGTTACACACTTCACCACGGGTAACGCTGCACCGCGTAGACGGGCAACAAGCGGCAGTTCATCCACCGGCAAGCGCATAACCGCGGCTACATGGTCGCAGGGATGGGCGCCAACGGTAAACGCCACCGGCAGTTTTTCACCTTTTGCCGCGGATTTCTCGTAAATGGCCTTCAGATCAGACGGTGCAACCAGATCAATGCCCGTTTCCGTTTTTCCGCGCAGCATCAGGCGGCGGGCACCTGTGTTGGTCCAACCGGTCTCAGGGTCCACCACAAAGTCCAGTGAAGCGGAAATGTAGGGCCCGCCATCCATCTCATGCTGAAGATGAACCGGCAACAACGTCAGATCGACATCTTCACCGGTCAGGATCACCTCATGCACCGGTGCCTCGCCGGAATCGACTTCGATCACTTCCTGGGGCGTGGCAAGACGCCGGTTCACCTCCGGCAGCAGGTCGCCCGGCTCCACCCCAAAGGCTTTCGCCATACGCCGGCGGCCACCCGTCATACTACCAATGATTTCCGCCTTTTCAGGACCGGCCTTGCGGAACAAGACTGCCTTTTCGTTGCCGTCCATCCGCGACGCAACATCGGCGAGGTCGATCTCGTCCTCAACGACCTCTACCTCGTCTTCATCAATCATACGTTCGACAAAGCGGCGAAGCCGGAATTCATCGAAATCAGGTAGCGGATCATTCTTTAGCGATGTTGCCATGTTCCTGGTCCTCTTCTTTGGCCTAATCATAGGCGCTGAAGGTCCACGGCTCTATACTGCGGCCGTCGATTTATGATGTGGCGAATCCGGCACCGGACTTTGTAATTAATCCAGAGCGCAGGTGCTGTCAGACCAATGCGAACCAGTCTCCGAATTGAACAGAAACGCCGATCTCATGCCGCCAACTGACGCCATCCCGCCAACGCACCAGAGCGGTTCTTTTTGAATGTTTCGCGGCTGTTGAGATGACGGTCAAGGTTGAAATGATTGTGGATTGAAGCGTGAATTGAGGAGAACTTTTGCAGGGGCTTCACGTCCCTGAATTTCAACATTGCGCCTTCCCGTCGCCGGAACGGCTGGTGTGAGTTTTCGGCCCGGTTGTTAAGCCAGCGTCCGCATTCCTGATCACCGGCATTGCCGTCTTGCCGTTTATCTTCACAAACACCTCGTCCAGGTGCCAGCGCCACGGCGAATATGAATGATTTTGAACTCGACGCTTCCTGACCTCCGCAGCAAACATCGGGCCGAACCGGTTCCGCCAGAAACGTACTGTCTCGTGGCAGATATCGATGCCACGCTCGAAGAGAAGATCCTCGACCTGGCGCAGCGACAGCGGAAGCGGACCATAATCCGAAGATTGGCTCTTAACGCGATCACAGTGTGGGACTAACTGTGGTACTAAATATTACTAAATAATATTTAGTTAATTATATCAATCATTTACGATAGATAATTGGCGGAGAGAGAGGGATTCGAACCCTCGATACGGTTACCCGCATACTGATTTAGCAAACCAGCGCCTTCAGCCACTCGGCCACCTCTCCGCCGGGGAGTGGTATCGTTTACACGCTGTATGCAGGAGCGGGTGTAGCCGAGCAGCGGCAGGCCTGTCAATCGAATCCGGCACCTTCATCGCGTCGCCGCCGCACCTGCGTCCGGTATGGAATATTTGATCGCCCACCGGCCCGCCAATGCGACGGGACCGGGCCCGTTGTGGGCACCGGGCAAGCCGGACCGGGCCGCTTCCATGCGCTTGCTCGATGCGCACGGTTCTCCGGACCTGACATCGTCCGCACCGGCAGTTTCGGTTGTTTCAGCTGTTTGGGGGGCCAAACCAACGTTGAATCATTTAGTGCACGGTTACATTGGCCATATCTTCACGCAGTGCGCCGGGGCGGAATTTATCCTCCGGCCCTTCGAGATCCGGAACCTGCTCCAATAAAATGCCCTCCCGGGCAAAATCCTGAGAAAATTCCATCAACGCATTCATGGTCAGGCGGACGCCCGTCGCCGCAATATAGGTTTCGAGGTTCCCAAGGGCACGCGGCAACATATCATTCTGCGCATCGGCAACCAGGCACACGAAGAACAGCTCTTCGCGGCTCAGGCAGCTGCAATTCGGGGCATGAAACGCCAGCGGCCTTTTCAGCGATGCCGTGAACAGGGTCATAAAGCGGTCGAACACGAGATGCGTGTCCTTGAGGCCGGCCTTCGCGAAAGCCTCGCGCATCAGCTTGTAGTAGTGACTGGGGTCCGTGCCATCGGGATTGTTCGACTGCGCCCAGACCCGCACGCTCCATACCAGAAATTGATCCGCAAACCCGAGCGCCTCCATGGATCGGGGTGGGCTGTCGGAAATATCAGGGTCTCGAACGTCAGTCATTTAATGCCTCCAGAAGAGCTTTTTTGGTGGATACCGGCTCTCGGGAGCACTTCTCAACTCTGGAACCAGAGCAAAAAATTACAGGTCATCGAAAAACCTGTCAATGCAAATGCGAATGATTCGCATATTTATTAGAGACGGATTCTGTCGGTGTCGCCATTGGCGCCCCTGAGCCCTAGATCAACGTTTCGGCAGATTGGCAGCGCGCGCCCGTCCGATCACAGGCGCACCCTGCGCCGATGACGCCCTCAGCGCTTGGCCGGCGCACCTTCATCCAGAATCACATTCACGATGGCGGTGCGGCCTTCCAGCGTGGCGGCATAGGCCTCTTTCAGGACGCCCGGCAGATCTGCCAGTGCCTCAACCCGGCGGCCGTAAAACCCGAACGGCTTCCCGAGTTCGGCATAGTCCACATCCGTTATGTCGTGACCGACCGACGCATTTGACGCTGCAGCAACACCGTCGGGATAATAGGCATGGTGTTCCTTGCGCATCGCCGAATAGCCCGCATTGTTGAACACCACGATCATGATCGGAATGTCCTTGTGCTGCGACAGGGCAAGGCTCTGTGTGACCGGGTTGTACATGAACGAGCCATCGCCGATGACCGAGACCACCGGCCTGTCTTTCATCGCCAGCTTGGCGCCGAGCGCCAGGCCCAGCCCCTGCCCCAACCCGCCGGATGCGACACTGAAGAAGCTGAGCGGCCCCTTGAAATCGAGATATTTAACGATCACCGGCCGGCTGGTGATGGTCTCGTCGATATAGATCGTGTCGTCGGGCAACACATCGCCCAGGGTCGCGCAGAGCCCGATGGGCGAGATTGTCTCCTTGGCAAGGGCCGCGTCGATATCAGCCTTCTTGCCGGCAACCAGTGCATCGTGCCCCTTGGACCAGCGCGCCTGGCGTTCCGCCACGACAGCGGTATCGACGCCCCGCTCGCGGATCGCGGAAATCAGCGCCCGAAGCGTTGCGACCGCGTCTCCTTCGAGGAACACATCGGCCTGAAGGCTCTGATGCACCATGTGAGGCCGGAACGGCGCCTCATCGATATTCACGATCGTAGCGTTTGCGGGCTTGGCGCTGGCGGGCGTCCATGGGGCGCGGGCGCGGAGCGTCAGAACCACGTCGGTATCCTGCAGATAGTCGAGCTCGCCCATCCCCTGATAGAGCGGATGTTCCTTGGGAAAGTTCGTAAAGTCGAGCCAACGGCATTCCGACACAGGAATTGCGAGCAGTTCCGCCAATTCGACCGTGGCATCGTAGCCAGCAGGATCACGGCCAACGGATTCGGCAACGATGGCCGGGTTTTTCGCGGCAAGAAGCATATCCGCGACCCGCTCTATCTCGGAAACAGGCGGCACGGGCAGTACAGGCTTTGGCACGGTCCGCGGGTTCTGAGGCGGCGTCCAGTCATGCAACATCGTCTCAATCGGCACCGACATATAGACCGGGCCGGCAGGCGAACGCTGCGCCATTTCACCGGCGCGAATCAGCTGTTCATGCAGCGTGAACGGGCTGCTGACAGCCTGTGACCACTTGGTGATCGCCTGCACCAGGTTTGCCGGGCCGCCGACCACGGATAAAAGCCCCTGCCATTGCGGGCCGGGCTCAAACCCTTCCTGTTCGCTATAGGTGAGGGATTCGCCGGAAACGACAACCATCGGCACGCCCTGGCGGTTCGCGGCATCAATGCCCATCGATCCCTGCAGCAGGCCGACACCGGTATGCAGCATCACCGCCTGCATCCGCCCCGTCATCACGCTGTAGCCCATGGCCAGATTAACAGCCAGGGTTTCATGCGCGCAGCTCAGATAGGTCGGACCATCGGCTTTATCAGCACCCTGGCGGGCGAAAGCTTCCCAGACGGAGCCCCATTCCGACCCGGGGGAGGCCATGACATAATCGATATCAAGGCGCCGAAACGCTTCGACAATTGCTTCGCCACCATCCAGATAATTTTTCATTTTTCTTCCCCTGAAAGAGCCTTGATCGGCCTGTTAGGGAAAGTTTACGCCCTGTTCACGGGCAAGGCGAACAGATAAATGAACGGGTTCGTTTTATTCCGACGTCTAGATTTCACTCCAGGCGCGATAGGCGGATTTCATCTTTTCCTGGGCGGATTCGAGATCCGCCGCCTTGGCAGCCTTCTTTTCGCACAAGACCTTGTAAGTGTTGCGTGCCTCGACAAAGCCGACCCACAGATCGGCATGGGCCGTCGCATCATACCCACCGCGCTTGTCGCCCTTCGGGCGCTTGGATTCCGTGATCTTAAGCACCGTCCGAAGCTTGGCGGCAACTTCCAACTCACCAGTGGCATAGGCATGGTTAAACGCAGCCAGCACCTTGTCGCTGAGCCTCCGCGTTATGGCCAATGTGCCGCTAACGCTTTCATAGTCCGGGCCGAGCCCGTCGATCTGTACCGTCGCCATCGCATGTTCCTCCTGCCGGTCGCAATATGCCGACTGCGGGGATGAAAACAGATCACGGTTGAATTTCCCTTAATAAAACATCATCGGGATTCACCCATTGTTAAGCATGACGAGCCGAAAATCGCATCGACGTAAACCAGTAAACGGTATTCGAAGATGTCCATATCGAAACGCACGGTAGAAACGCTGCTCGATCTTGTCGAAGTAAAGCTCAGCTACATGCAGGTGAGCGATCGGGAAGATCAGCGGGAGATGTCCCAGCTTGAAAGCTGTCGCCGCGAACTGCGCGGACTGATGACTACAGTCCCCGCCCAGAAAGGCCGGCGCGACGCGTCAGGCGTCGTCGCGCACTGACCCTGTCACCGGCTCCCTGCCGTCTCCGGGGTTAACCGGGTCAGGCAGCCTCTGCGAGATTAATCGCCATCGCTTTCGCGACCGCGGGCCGGGCGCCGACGGCCTCGAACCAGCGCTTCACGTTTGGAAATTCTTCCAGCGCCACGCCCTGCCAGTCATACCGCGCCGTCCACGGATAGATCGCCATGTCGGCTATCGAATAATCACCGTGCATGAATTCGCTGCCGGCAAGATGACCGTCCAGCACACCCCATAAACGCCGTGCTTCAGTCGTATAGCGCTTGATCCCGTATTCAACCTGGGTCTGCGCCCGGCGAAAATGATGCGCCTGACCGAACATCGGCCCCACGCCGCCCATCTGGAACATCAGCCACTGGACCGCCCGCCACCGGTCTTTTTCATCTTCCGGCAGAAACAATCCCGTCTTCTGGGCGAGATACAACAGGATCGCACCGGATTCGAACAGTACCAGCGGCGCACTATCCGGTCCGCCCGCCCCCTCCCGATCAACGATTGCAGGTATGCGCCCGTTCGGATTTATTATACGAAAAGCCGGCTCACCCTGCTCACCCCTGGTGATATCGACAATATGCAGGGCATAATCGAGCCCGCATTCCTCGAGCATGATCTGCGCCTTGCGGCCGTTCGAAGTGCGGTAGGTGTAAAGATCAATCATCCGTCAGGCGGAGTGCAGCAGCGAAAAGCTATTCCGCCGCGTTCCCCTGTGACGCCTGCGTCTTGCCGTACATCATCTCCCAGCCCTTGTCGGTAAAGGAATTATCCTTGCGGCCATTGTCCTTCAGGGTTTCGAGTGCTGCGAGAACCTGCGGGCGGGCCCACATCTTGTCGCGCCAGCGCATGAGGTTGGGGAATTTGTCGCCGTCGATTCCCTGTTTCACCGGATCGCGGAGCCACGGCATGATCGCCATATCGGCGATGGTATATTCATCGGCGGCAATCCAGTCCTTGCCCTCGAGCTGACGATCGATGACGCCATAGATACGGGTGCCTTCGTTGATATAGCGGTTCTGGGCGTATTCCAGGCGCTCTTTCGGCTCGCGTAGCGGCGCGTAGGCATTGAAATGGTGACACTGGCCGAGCATCGGCCCAACCGATCCCATCTGGAACATCAGCCATTGCAGAACATCGTATTTCTTCCGCTCGTCGGCAGGCATGAACTTGCCGGTCTTGTTCGCAAGGTATATCAGGCAGGCGGCGGATTCGAACACCGAGATCGGCTTGCCGTCTGGCCCGTCGGGATCGACGATGGCGGGCATCTTGTTGTTCGGGCTGATCTTCAGGAAGTCGGGCTTGAACTGGTCACCTTCCTGGATGTTGATCGGGATGATGTTGTGCGCGATTTCCGCTTCGTGAAGCATGATGTGTACTTTGTGCCCGTTGGGCGTCGGCCATGTGTAGACGTCAATGGTCATCGGGATTTCCTTCCGCTGAATGCTGTTGAACCGATCATAGCGCGCCGTTCGCACTGCGCGAAGGGGCGGACAATACCGAGCGCGGAAAACACTTGTGCGGGAATGACCCGGTTAGCGGACGCGCCCTAACCGTCCAGCTTTTTGCGCAGTATCTCGTTGACGGCCTGTGGATTGGCCTTGCCCTGGGTCGCCTTCATGACTTGGCCGACAAACCAGCCGAGGATCTTTTCGTTACCGCCCTTGTACTGTTCAACCTGGGCGGCACCGGCAGCGATGGCATCGTCGACCGCCGCCTCGATGGCACCGGTATCGGTAACCTGCTTCATGCCCCGTTCCTCGACGATCTTTTCAGGATCGTCGCCGGTTTCGAACATGATCTCGAAGACCTCCTTGGCGAGGCGGTTGGACAGCGTGCCGTCGCTAATCAGATCGACCAGTTTGCCGAGCATGTCGGCGCTGACGGTGGAAGCAGACAGGTCGGTATCAGTCCGGTTCAGCGCGCCGAAAAGCTCTCCCGTCACCCAGTTCGCGGCGATCTTAGGGTCACGGCCTTCGGCGACGGCTTCGAAATACTCCGCCGTTTCGCGCTCTGCGATCAACTGTGCCGCATCATCCACGCTGAGCCCGTATTCGCCCATGAACCGATGCTTCTTCTCGTCCGGCAGTTCGGGCAGGGATTCGCGGATCGCGTCGACCCAGCTTTGCTCCAGTTCGAGCGGCAGCAGGTCGGGATCGGGGAAATAGCGATAATCGTGAGACTCTTCCTTGGACCGCATCGACCGTGTTTCTCCACGGTCGGGGTCGAACAGGCGGGTTTCCTGATCGACCGTCCCGCCATCCTCGATAATTTCGATCTGGCGGCGTGCCTCGTAGTCGATGGCTTCGCGGATGAAGCGGATCGAGTTCACGTTCTTGATCTCGGAGCGTGTGCCAAGCTCTCCACCCGGTTTGCGCACCGAAACATTCACATCGGCGCGTAGCGAACCTTCCTGCATGTTGCCATCGCAGGTTCCGAGATACCGCACGATAGACCGGATTTTGGTGACATAGGCGCCCGCTTCTTCGGCCGAGCGCATATCGGGTTCCGACACGATTTCCATCAGCGCGACCCCGGACCGGTTCAGGTCAATCAGCGTCTTGCGCGGGTCCTGATCATGGATTGATTTACCGGCGTCCTGTTCGAGATGGAGCCGCGTGATGCCGATGGTCCGGCTGGTGCCGTCGGCAAGGTCGATTTCGATCTCTCCCTTGCCAACCACGGGGTCGAGAAATTGTGAAATCTGATAGCCCTGCGGCAGATCGGGATAGAAATAGTTCTTCCGGTCGAAAATCGAGACCAGGTTGATCTGGGCGTTCAGGCCAAGCCCCGTGCGCACGGCCTGTTCAACGGCGCGTTCGTTGATGACCGGCAGCATGCCGGGCATCGCGGCATCAACCAGCGAGACCTGCGTGTTCGGTTCGGCGCCGAATTCGGTCGACGCGCCGGAAAACAGTTTCGACTTCGACGTCACCTGGGCGTGGATTTCCAGCCCGATGACGATTTCCCAGTCGCCTGTGCGACCCTCCAGAAGGCTCATGCGTCTATCCTCTCATCAGCCAGGCGACGAACAATGTCAGCAGCGAATATGCGCTGGAACGGAACAGCCAAAGCCGGCCCATCCGGGTCCAGTAACCGCGGGTTTCGCGTTTCCGGTGTTCCGCCCCGGTCAGGCTGGACCGCATCGAATCGAATTTGTCCCAGCTCAGCTTGTAAAACTCGTACATCGGCCAGGCCTGCACACTGCCACAGACGGCGAGTGCTGCGAGCACGCCCTGATTGGTGATCGTAAAGACCTGCCAGCCGATCAGACCCAGACTGATATGGATCAGCACATACCAGACTGTCTGCATATTCATGCGAATTCACCAGGGCTCTGCCTCATGACCATGTGTCAGCGCTTCGCCGGGCGGGCATCGAACCTGGCGGCGTTTTCCAGCGCCTGCGCAGCGCGAAACATGGTTTCCTCGTCAAACGCCTTGCCGATCAGGTGCAGACCGAGCGGCAATCCCTCACCGGAGAGACCCGCCGGGACCGAGATTGCCGGCAGCCCCGCCAGCGAGGCCGGCACGGTCAGCACATCGTTCAGATACATGGCAATCGGATCATCCGATTTCTCGCCCGCGGCGAATGCGGGGCCCGGCGTCGTGGGTGTCAGGATGACGTCGCATTTTTCATAGGCCTGCGTGAAATCGCGGGCGATCAGCGCCCGGACCTTCTGTGCTTTCAGGTAATAGGCGTCGTAATACCCGGCCGACAGCACGTAAGTGCCGATCAGGATACGACGGCGGACTTCGATGCCGAACCCGGCGGCGCGGGTGTTTTCATACAATTCGGTCAGGTCGCTGCCCTCTTCGCGCTGTCCGTAGCGCACACCGTCATAACGCGCGAGGTTCGACGAGGCTTCCGCCGGTGCAATAATGTAATAGGCGGGCAGCGCATATTTCGTGTGCGGCAGGCTGATATCGACCAGTTCCGCGCCGGCATCTTTCAGCCAGGCTTTTCCCTGATCCCACAGCGCCGCGATTTCCGGGTTCATCCCCTCAACCGCGTATTCCGCCGGGATACCGACCCGCAGGCCTTTGACGCCGCCGTCGATCGCGGCCTCGAAATCGGGTAATGCCATGTCGGCTGATGTCGAATCCTTAGGATCGAACCCGGCCATGCCACCGAGCAGGATCGCCGAATCCCGCACAGAGCGGGTCATGGGCCCTGCCTGATCGAGCGACGATGCAAAGGCAACAACACCCCAACGCGAGCAACGACCGTAGGTCGGTTTCATTCCGACAATGCCGCAGAAGGCCGCAGGCTGGCGGATCGACCCGCCGGTATCGGTCCCGGTCGCGCCAAGACACAACCGTCCGGAAACTGCCGCTGCCGCTCCGCCGGACGACCCACCCGGCACCAGCGGCCGGTTGTCGCCATCGCGGCGCCACGGGTTTTCCACATTGCCGAAATAACTGGTCTCGTTGGACGAGCCCATCGCGAATTCATCGAGATTGGTCTTGCCCAGCATCACACTGCCTGCCGCCTGCAGGTTCCCGGAAACCGTACTTTCATACGGCGGCACGAATCCTTCAAGGATGTGTGATGCCGCCGTCGTCATAACGCCTTCGGTACAGAACAGGTCCTTGATAGCCAGCGGAATGCCGTCGAGTGCGCCCAGCGCTTCCCCCTTGGCCCGGCGCGCATCGGATGCATCGGCATCTGCCAGCGCTCGGTCGGGTGTCTCGGTAATGAATGCGTTGAGGTTCCGCGCGGCGTCCATCGCGGCGATATGCGCCTCGGCCAGTTCGCGAGCGGAAACCGCGCCACTATCAAGTGCATCGCGTGCTTCGGCGATAGTGAAATCCGTCGGGGTGGTCATTATTCGATCACCTTGGGGACTGAGAACATCCCGTCCCGCGGATCCGATGCGTTCGCCGTGACGCGGTCGCGGATACCGCCATCGGTAACCTCGTCGGCGCGCCAGCGCAGTTTCATGTCGGCAACCGACGTCATCGGATCGACACCATCGGTATCGACCTCCGCCAGCTGCTCCACCCAGCCCATGATGTTCGACAACTCGCCCGCCAGCGTATCCAGGTCGCCTTCCGGCACCTTTATCCGCGCCAGACGCGCAACACGTATGACAGTATCCCGATCAACAGCCATGTCGTTGAATTCTCCCGCAAAAGCGGGCGGAAACTATCACCGGTCCCCCGGATCGGCAAGGGATCGGAACGCTATCATTCAGGGATCGGCAAGAACGCTTCCCGTCGGCCCGATCCTCCGTTATGAACGCTCCCGTGATCATCGAACACATCCGCGAACTCGCCGGGGCATTGCCGCCGCGCTCTTGCCTGATCGGCCTCGATCTGGGCGACAAGACCATTGGCATGGCGATCTCCGATGACAGCCACATGATCGCGTCGCCGCTGGACACGATCCGCCGCACCAAATTCACCAGGGATGCCGAAGCGCTGCTCGCGGTCTTCCCCCAATTCAATGTCGGCGGCATCATCCTCGGACTGCCGGTCAACATGGACGGCACGGAAGGCCCGCGCTGCCAGTCGACCCGCCAGTTCGGCGCAAATTTCGCCGAAAAGACCGACCTGCCCATCGGCTTCTGGGACGAACGCATGTCAACCCAGGCTATGGAACGCCACCTGATCGCCCAGGACGTCACCCGCAAGCGTCGCGCCGAGGTGATCGACAAAATGGCGGCGCAGTTTATCCTTCAGGGCGCACTCGACTTTCTGCGCAACATGCCCACCTAGCCCCGGATAGTCATTTGCTCGTCGTCGTTGCCACCATCGCGCCAATCTTCCTGATCATCGTCGCCGGATTCTGCCTGCGGCGGACGAAACTTTTTCCGGCAGAGGCCTGGCCCCCGATCGAGCGCATAACCTATTACTTGCTGTTTCCGTCACTGCTGTTTGTGAGCCTCGCGACCGCCAAGATCGACGATCTGCCCATCGCAAGCCTCGGCATCGGCGTTGTCGGCACGCCCGCCCTGATGGCGTTATTGCTGCTGATCTTCCGGCCCGCGATGAAACTGGACGGGCCCGGTTTCACCTCGCTCACCCAGGGCGCGATCCGGTTCAATACCTATATCGGTATCCCGCTGGTGATCGCGTTTTACGGACCCGAAACCATCGCGCTGGGCGCTGTATTCATTGCGTTCATGGTGCCGTTCATCAATGTCGTCAGCGTCTGGGTGCTGGCCAAATACGGCAGCGGCAACGCCAGCACGCTGGGGGCCGTGAAGGAAATGACGCGAAATCCGCTAATCATCGCCTGCGTCGCGGGGATCATCGTGAAAGTCTCGGGGCTCGGCCTGGCAACGCCGCTCGCCACGTTTTTCGAGCTTCTGGGCCGCGCTGCGCCCGCTGTCGGCCTGATCTGTGTCGGTGCGGGCCTCGACCTTGCCGCCGCCCGGGCGGGACGGTTCTGGGTCGGCCTGTCCGCCATGCTCAAGCTTGTCGCCATGCCGCTGATCGCGCTCGGTTTCGCGCAGGCGCTGGGACTGACGGGCGCCGCTGCCTACGTGCTGGTGATGTTCCACGCCCTGCCAACCGCGCCATCGGCGTATATCCTCGCCCGCCAGTTGGGCGGCGATGCACGCCTGATGGCCGGCATCCTGACGACGCAGACGGCGCTGGCAATCATCACCCTGCCGGTCTGGATATCCCTGCTCGGGAACTGAGGGGCCCCAAGCTGCAATTGCCGCATCAGGCGCTTTAGGCTCTAATCGCCCGATGATGTTCGGGATCGGGGAGCCTGACAAAGATGACACGCAGTTCCCCCCAGGAACTCAATACGGACGGCACCGGTATCTAGCCAGACATCTGATCAGGAGGAAATTGCAGAAACATGTTTTTTGAACCCGCCAAGAACGACCACGGACTGCCCTACAATCCGATCAAGGCCTGCGTTGTGCCGCGGCCCATCGGCTGGATCACAACGGTGAATAAGGCCGGCGACATAAACGTCGCACCGTTCAGCTTTTTCAACGTGCTCAGCTACAATCCGCCGTTCTGCATGTTTTCGGCCGGCGGTCATGCCGAGGACCATGAGGACAAGGACACCGTTGCGAACATCAAGGAAACCGGCGAATTCGTCTATAACATGGCGACCTGGGACCAGCGCGAGCAGATGAACCAGACCGGGTTGATCATCGACCGCGAGCAGGATGAACTCGCCCAGACCGGGCTTGAAGGCATCCCGTCGAACATGGTTGCCCCCCCTCGCATCAAGGGCTCCCCGGTACAGTTCGAATGCACATTGCACGAAATCGTCGTATTGCCCGGCGACAGCAAGATGTTCGTCCATCATGCCGTGTTCGGCCAGGTGGTGGGCGTGCATATCGCTGACGAGGCAATCAGCGAAGACGGGATTTTCGAGGTCGCTCGGGTCCGGCCCATCGCCCGGCTCGGCTACAAGGATTATTCCTGGGTAGATGAGACGAACATGTTCCAGATGGAGAAACGGACGCCCGAGGAACTGATCGGCAAGCCTCCCCAGGCAGCCGAGTAAATTGTCATGACTCCCGCCATTTCCCCGCCCGCTGCCGGTCCCCTCACCGGCATTCGCATTCTCGATCTGAGCCGGATTCTCGCCGGACCGATCTGCACTCAGCTTCTGGGGGATTACGGCGCCGACATCATCAAGATCGAAAAGCCAGGTGCCGGGGACGATACGCGCAGCTGGGGCCCTCCCTTCGTCAAGGACGCTGACGGCAACGATACCGAAGAAAGCACTTTCTATCTCTGCGCCAACCGCAACAAACGATCGGTCGCGGTCGATATATCGCAGGCGGACGGCCAGGCGCTGATCCGCAAGCTGCTGGGCAAGTGCGACGTGCTGATCGAGAATTTCCGGGTCGGCGCCCTGTCCAAGTACGGCCTCGGCTATGACGAGCTGCGCGACGAATTTCCGGCCCTGGTCTATTGCTCGATCACCGGCTTCGGCCAGACCGGCCCCTATCGCGACCGGGCAGGATACGATTTCCTGGCCCAGGGCATGGGCGGCATCATGTCGGTTACGGGTGAGCCCGAAGGCATGCCCATGAAAACCGGGGTCGGCATTGCCGATATTATGACGGGCATGCACGCTTCAACCGGCATTCTCGCTGCCCTGCGCCACCGGGACGCGACGGGCATGGGCCAACACATCGATCTGTCGCTCTTCGAAACGCAGATATCGTGGCTCTACTATCATGCGGTCGAGTATCTCAATACCGGCGAGGACCCGGACAGGCTCGGCAATGCCCACGCCAATGTCGTGCCCTATGAAGTGTTCGAGACCGCCGACGGCCATGTCATCCTCGCCGCCGGCAATGACGGGCAGTTCGCCAGCTTCTGCGCTGCAGCAGGCACGCCGGAACTTGCCGAAAACCCTGACTTCGCCACCAATCCCGCACGTATCCGCAATCGTGACACGTTGCTGCCGAATATCCGCGACATTTTCCGCACACGCAGCACCGATGACTGGGTATCGACGCTGGAGGTCGCAGGCGTGCCCTGCGGGCCGATCAACACCGTCAGCCGGGTATTCGACGACCCGCACGCCCAGGCACGCGGCATGGCGATCGAAATGCCGCATCCGCAGGCGGGATCGGTGAATCTTGTCGCAGCCCCGGCCAAAATGTCGGAAACGCCCGTTACCTATCGCAGACCGCCACCGGTCCGTGGAGAACACACGGTCGAAGTCCTGCGTGACATGCTGGGCCTTACCGAAAACGAGATTACGCGGCTGCGCCAGGACGGAATTGCCGAGGGAGAATAAACTCCGCCCTGTCGCCCATGCCGAATCGGCGGGCGTATCGATGCCTTGCCGCTCTGGCCGATGCCTCTTATAAACAGATTTTGATGGCAAACCCGCTAAATGACGCAGGCCTTCACCCCCCGAGAATGCATATTCTCGGCATGGAAGGCATCCCAAGGGAAGAGATAGTAACTCTCCTCGACCTCTCGGAATCCTATATCGAGCAAAGTCGGCAGCACGACAAGAAAAGCTCCATCCTGCGCGGACGGACGCTGATAAACGTGTTTTTTGAAAATTCGACACGTACCCGCACATCGTTCGAACTCGCAGGCAAACGGCTCGGCGCCGACGTGATCAATATGTCGGTGAGCGCCAGCGCCATCAAAAAGGGTGAGACGCTTATCGACACCGCGATGACCCTGAACGCCATGCACCCCGACGTTCTGACCGTTCGCCACAGCGATTCCGGCGCTGTTCAGTTGCTGAGCGAGAAGGTCACATGCTCCGTTATCAATGCGGGCGACGGCAGCCACGAACACCCGACCCAGGCATTGCTCGACGCGCTTACAATCCGGCGGCGCAAGAAATCGCTGGAAGGCCTGACCGTCGCGATCTGCGGCGACATACTGCATTCCCGTGTCGCGCGCTCGAACATTTACCTGCTCAATACCATGGGCGCTCACGTCCGGCTGGTAGCGCCGAAAACTCTGCTGCCCGCGGCGATAGAACAACTCGGCGTTGAGGTACATCACAACATGCGGGATGGCATTCGGGATGCGGACATCATCATGATGTTGCGCCTGCAGACCGAACGGATGCAAGGGTCCTACGTGCCGTCGACCCGGGAGTATTTCCGGTTTTTCGGCCTCGACCGCGACAAACTGGCGGTCGCCAAACCAGATGCCCTGATCATGCATCCGGGACCGATGAACCGCGGCATTGAAATAGATTCCGAGCTGGCCGACGATATCCATCGCAGCGTTATCCACGAACAGGTCGAAATGGGCGTCGCCGTCCGCATGGCCTGCCTCGATCTGGTCACCCGAAGTCTGTCCCGCAATGACGGCGAGGACGCAGCATGACCGAGCAACTGCGCGCGTATGTAAATGCTCGTCTGCTGGACCCGGCAAGTGGCCTCGATCAGACCGGCACGGTTCTCATCGACGGGAACAAAATCGTCGATACGGGGCCGCACCTGTTCCCGAACGGCCCGCCACCCAATGTTCAGGTCATAGACTGCAAAGGCTATTGCCTGGCGCCGGGCCTGATCGACATGCGGGTCCACCTGCCCGAACCGGGGGGTGAACAGAAGGAAAGCTTCGAAACAGCGAGTGCGGCGGCCGCGGCCGGCGGCGTGACGTCGCTGATCTGTCTACCGGATACCGACCCGGCAATCGACAATGTCTCGGTCATCGAATTTATTGCGCGCCGGGCGCGTGAAACCAACATCGTCAAAATCTATGCCTATGGCGCGATCACCCGCGGCCTCGAAGGTACTGAGCTAACCGAGTTCGGCATATTGTCGGAAGCGGGCGCACTTGCCTTCACCGATGCCACCCGCGCCATTGCCGACACGCTGGTGATGCGCCGGGTCCTGTCCTACGCATCGACATTCGATCTGCTCATCGTCCAGCACCCGGAAGAACCGAGGCTCGCCCGGAACGGTCAGATGACCGAAGGCGAGATGGCAACACGGCTCGGTCTTGCCGGGATTCCTGCCGTCGCCGAAGTCATGATGCTGGAGCGCGACCTGAGGCTCGTCGAACTGACCGGCGCGCGCTATCACGCGGCCCATGTCACGACGGCCGCCGCCATCGACGTCATCCGCGGGGCAAAGGCGCGCGGGCTGCCGGTTACCTGCGATACCGCGCCCCATTACTTCACGCTGACAGATGCCGCAACGGACGGATACCGAACGTTCACCAAAGTGTCGCCACCTCTGCGATCCGAGGAAGACAGGCTCGCCGTCATTGAAGGCCTGCGCGACGGAACGATTGATGTGATCGCGTCGGACCACCGCCCCCAGGATCAGGATTCAAAACGCCTTCCCTTCGTCCAGGCGGAGCCCGGCATTGTCGGACTCGAAACATTGTTGCCGCTGACACTGGCCCTCCACAGAGAAGCAGGCATCAGCCTTCTCGATCTCATACGTCGACTGACCTCTGCACCGGGCAGCCTGTTGCGGATGAAGGAAGGGCGTCTCGCGCCGGGTCTGCCCGCCGATATGGTGATTTTCGACCCCGATCACGAATGGACAATAGAGGCCACGGAACTCAAAAGCAGGTCCAAGAACACACCCTTCGACCAGATGCCGGTCCAGGGCAAAGCAATGTGCACGATCGTCGGCGGCCGTCACGTCCATTCCCTGATGGGCTGAGAGATGATCGACCCGATAAGCTGGTCGTATAGCTGGCCGTATATCCTGGCAGCGCTGAGCGGCGGGTACCTGCTCGGCTCCCTGCCCTTCGGCCTGATCCTGACGCGGATTGCCGGGCTCGGCGATATCCGGACAATCGGCTCCGGCAATATCGGTGCAACGAACGTGCTGCGCACGGGGAACAAGAAAATCGCTGCGGCCACGTTGCTGCTCGACGGGGCCAAAGGCGCCGTCGCCGTGCTGATCGCACAGATCTGCGGGCCCGATACCGCCATTGTCGCCGCAGGTGGCGCGCTGCTCGGCCACCTTTTTCCTGTCTGGCTGAAGTTTCGCGGCGGCAAGGGCGTCGCGACAGCACTTGGCATTCTGATGGCCTTGTCGCTGCCGGTCGGTGGCCTCGCATGCCTTACATGGCTGCTGGTGGCTGCCCTGTTCCGATACTCGTCACTGTCCGCGCTGATCGCTCTGGCGGCGAGCCCGGCATTCATGTGGTGGCTCGGCGACCCTCAACGCACCGAATTCACGATTGCCATGGCTGTCCTGGTCTGGATACGGCACCACGAAAATATCCGGCGCTTGCTGCGCGGCGAAGAATCAAAAATCGGTGCATCCCGCAAGTCTTGACCCCGACAAAATGCCACCCATCATTGCAGGATGGAAACGGCACCACAACCTCTGACTGACACAGAACGTATCGACTGGTTGCAGCTGATCCGCACCAAATTCGTGGGTCCGCGCCTGTTTGTCGAACTAATAGAACGGTTCGGGACGGCCGCCGCCGCGCTCGAAGCTCTGCCCGAACTGTCCCGGCGGGCAGGCGGTCGCAAAAAATTCGTCCCCCCCGACCGCGACGTCATCCAGGCCGAACTGGCCGCCCTCTCGGTGGCAGGAGGCAGCGCCATAGGCCTTTGTGAGCCGGACTATCCCGATAGGCTGGCGGCTATTGCCGACCCACCGCCAATGCTGTTCCTGCGCGGCGACAAGACACTGCTGACACGCCCCAGCGTTGCGATTGTGGGCGCGCGCAATGCATCCACCAACGGACGGCGACTGGCCGGGGAAATTGCAGGACAACTCGGCGAGGCGGGATACATCGTCGTCTCGGGCCTCGCTCGCGGAATCGATGCCGCCGCCCATGCGGACGCGCTGGAAACCGGGACGGTCGCAGCAATTGCCGGCGGAATAGACGTCGTTTATCCGCCGGAACACGAAGATCTGCAGAACAGAATCGCCACGACCGGTGTTGTGGTATCCGAACAACCGGTCGGCACCCGACCGACGGCGCGGCATTTTCCCGCGCGGAACCGCCTGATTTCCGGGCTTTCCCAGGGCGTACTGGTTATTGAAGCCGCCCTGAAATCAGGGTCGCTGATCACATCCCGTCTCGCCCTCGAACAGGGGCGTGAGGTGTTCGCAGTACCGGGTTCCCCCCGGGATCCTCGCTGCAAAGGGACCAACGACCTGATTCGACAGGGCGCAATCCTGACCGAGAGCGCGGCTGACATCGTGTCGGCCCTGTCGCAGCAGATGCTCAGACCACAGCAGGTGACATCACGGGCAATAACACCGCAACCCGTTGAAATTACGCCAGAAACAGAGCCGGAAACGGCGCACGAGAAAATCATCGAATTACTGGGCGCCACGCCAACAGGTGTTGACGAACTGGTTCGCGAGTGCCACATGTCTGCCGCCTCTGTACAGAGTATGCTGCTTGAACTTGAACTGGCGGGGCGGATTGAGAGACATCCGGGAAACCGGATCTCGTTGGTTTTTTAAACAATGCGGCAACCAACGTTCCTTATAGTAACGTCGCCCGCAAACTGAATTATCGGTGATCATGGACGTAGTCGTCGTAGAGTCGCCTGCCAAGGCGAAGACCATCAACAAGTATCTCGGCGCGGACTTCAAGGTCCTCGCCAGCGTCGGTCATGTGCGTGACCTCGTCTCCAAAGACGGGTCCGTTCAACCGGACGAAGACTTTCATATGGTCTGGACCGTTGACCCCAAGGCAGAAAAAAACCTTCAGGCGATCCAGGACGCCATCAAGGGCGCAGATCATCTGTATCTCGCGACCGATCCGGATCGTGAAGGCGAAGCAATTTCCTGGCACCTTCAGGAAATTCTGAACGAACGCCATGCCCTGGACGATATCGACGTCAAACGCGTCGTGTTCCACGAAGTCACCAAGAATGCGATTATCGAAGCGGTCAATAATCCGCGCGGCCTCAATCAGGAACTGATTGACGCCTATCTTGCCCGCCGCGCGCTCGACTACCTTGTCGGGTTCAGCCTGTCGCCGATCCTGTGGCGCAAGCTGCCGGGGTCAAAATCAGCGGGCCGCGTGCAATCCGTTGCCCTCCGCCTGATCTGTGAGCGCGAAGCCGAGATCGAGATTTTCAATCCGCAGGAATACTGGACCATCGCGGCCGCCTTTACGACGGCAAGCGGCGCTGCAGTACCCGCGCGCCTGACCCACCTCGGCGGCAAAAAGCTCGACCGCTACGATATCAATAACGAAGAAGCGGCCAAGGCTGCCGTCGCCGAGATCGAAAAACACGGCTATACGGTCAAATCGGTTGAACGCAAAACGGTCAACCGCCGCGCAGCACCGCCGTTTACGACGTCGACCATGCAGCAGGAAGCTTCACGCAAGCTGGGCTTCGGCGCGACCCGGACGATGCGAACGGCGCAGAAACTTTATGAAGGCGTGGATGTCGGCGGCGGCGAGACCGTCGGCCTGATCACTTACATGCGAACCGACAGTGTCAGCCTCGGTCAGGAAGCGATCGTCGCAGTGCGCGCGACGATCGGCCAGGAATACGGACATAATTACGTCCCGGACCAGCCCAACACCTATCGCAATAAATCGAAAAATGCGCAGGAAGCCCATGAAGCGGTGCGTCCGACCGAATTTTCGCGCAAACCGAATGAGGTCCGCCAGTATCTCGGAGAAGACGAGCGTCGGCTCTATGACCTGATCTGGAAACGTGCCGTGGCGAGCCAGATGGAAAGCGCTGTCATGGAGCAGGTCGCCGTCGATCTTGCGTCCCCGGATGGGGCCACTGTGCTCCGTGCCAATGGCTCGGTCGTCAAATTCGATGGTTTCCTGAAGCTGTATCAGGAAGGCCAGGATGAACGCGCTGCCACAGTCGACGACGATGAAGGCAATGAACGCGACCGCATCCTGCCGCCGATGAACGAAGGCGACACGATGAACCGCGGCGACGTGACGCCGGAACAACATTTCACGAAGCCGCCTCCGCGCTTCACCGAAGCGAGCCTTGTGCGAAAGATGGAAGAACTCGGCATCGGCCGGCCGTCGACCTATGCGTCGATCCTTCAGGTCCTGCAGGATCGCAACTATGTGACACTGGAGCAGCGACGCTTCACGCCGCATGACCGCGGTCGGATGGTAACGGCATTCCTGTCGGAGTTCTTCGAACGCTACGTCGAATATAGCTTTACGGCCGACCTGGAAAGCCGGCTGGACGATGTCGCCAACGGAGATATGCAATGGAAAGCGCTGCTGCGCGATTTCTGGGAAGCGTTCGCCGTCGCGATAGGCGAGACCAAGGACCTGCGCATCACCGAGGTCATCGACAAGCTCGACGCTGAGCTAGGCCCGCATTTCTTTCCGGAACGCGAAGACGGCAGCAATCCGCGTAAATGCCCTGCCTGTGAAGACGGCCGCCTCGGTCTGAAACTCGGCCGGAATGGCGGTTTTATCGGATGTTCGAACTATCCCGATTGCGGTCACACGACGGCATTGACGGTCATTACCGGCAACGAAGACGAAGATGCCGCCTTTACCGGTCCGAAAGAGCTGGGCATCGACCCTGAAACCCAGTTGCCGGTCTCGATGCGTAAAGGCCCGTTCGGCGTTTACGTTCAGCTTGGCGAGGCGGTCAAGGGATCGAAGGAAAAACCGAAGCGGCAATCGTTGCTGCGCGGCCAGGTGCCGTCGGATATAGACTTGGATCTTGCGCTCCTGCTGCTGTCGCTCCCGCGGCCGATCGGCGCCCATCCGGAAAGCGGCGACATGATCCTCGCCGGCGTCGGACGTTTCGGCCCGTATCTGAAGGTCGGCGACCGCTATGTGAAACTGAAACCCGACGACGATGTGCTGACGCTCGGCCTCAACCGCGCGGTGACCATCATCGCCGAAGCACCGGCAAAACGTGCGGCAAAATCGACCGGCAAGAAAATCGGTGACCACCCCGATGACGGCAAACCGATCGAGCTGCGCGATGGCCGTTATGGCCCTTACGTCAAACATGGCAAGATCAACGCATCCCTGCCGAGCGACATGGAACCGGAATCGCTGTCGCTGGAACTCGCGATTGAGCTGATCGCTGCGCGTGCAGAAAAAGTCGGCTCGAAGCCAAAGAAAAAGGCAAAGGCCAAAAAGGCGAAGAAAGCCAAGAGCAAAGCAAAAGGGAAAGCCAAGGGCAAAGGCAAGTCGAAAGCCAAGACCAAGTCCGCGGCCAAGCCCGACGCCGAACCGACAGCAAGCGAAGAGGCGTGACACTGGTCACGATATGCCGCCGGTGAGCAAAACGCCCGCCGACATCCCCTTTCCGACCAAGGAACAGGTTCTGGAATTCGTCCGCGGCCATAAAGGGCCCGTCGGAAAGCGCGAAATTGCCCGCGCCTTCAACATTCGCGGCGCAGACCGCGGCCGGTTGAACGGCCTTCTTCGCGATCTCCGCGACGAGGGAAACCTGGACAAGGGGCGCGGCAAACGCTTCGCCAAGCCGGGTACCTTACCCAGTGTCGGCGTCATAGAAGTCACCGGTATCGATCGCGACGGCGACCCGGTAGCACGCCCCGTTACCTGGGAAAGCGAAGGCCCGCCGCCTGCCGTTTTCCTCAGTACAGAACGCAAAGGCCCTGCGCCGGCGGTCGGCGACAGGATCCTCGCCCGGCTTGCACCAACGGGTGAAGGCACCTACACCGCGCGGGTGATCAAGCTGATCCAGGCCGCCCCGCAACGGGTACTCGGCATCTTCCAGATGGTCGGCGGCAAAGGCCGGGTGATCCCGACCAATCGGCGCATACGCACAGAATTCGCGATCCCGCCGGGCCAGGAGAACGGCGCTTCCCGGGGTGACCTGGTCGAAGCCCAGGCCATCGGCGGGCGCAGCTTCGGACTGCCGGAAGCCCGTATCGCGGAAGTCATAGGCGATGCATCGGGGCCGCGCGCGCCCAGCCTGATCGCTATTCATTCCAACGATATCCCGGTCGATTTTTCACCGGACGCCCTCGCGGACGCCCAGGCAGCAAAACCCGTTTCGGCGGATGAGCGAACCGATCTGCGGCGCATACCGCTGGTTACCATTGATGGCGCAGATGCCCGCGATTTCGACGATGCCGTATGGGCAGAGCAGGACACCGACGAGAAGAACAAGGGCGGCTGGCACCTTCTGGTCGCGATCGCAGATGTGTCCTGGTACGTGCGCGCCGGCAAACCGCTGGACAATGATGCACATGAACGCGGCAACTCGGTATATTTCCCGGACCGCGTCGTTCCGATGCTTCCCGAAGCACTCTCGAACGGCCTGTGTTCGCTGGTACCGAACGAAGACCGGGGCTGCCTTGCGGTCCATATGTGGATCGACGCCGACGGAAATATGAAACGCCACGAATTTATTCGCGGTATTATGCGATCCGCCGCGCGGCTGACCTATGAGCAGGTACAGGCAGCGCGAAACGGCGACACCGACGATACCACCGGGCCGCTCCTCGACAACGTCATTGCGCCCCTCTACGGCGCCTTTGAAGCACTGCAAACGGCACGGGTCCGGCGTGGCACCATCGATCTCGACCTGCCCGAACGAAAGGTAAAACTCGACCGCAAGGGGAACGTCGCAGCAATCGAGCCCGTTGAGCGGCTCGACAGCCACCGCCTGATCGAGGAATTCATGATCTCGGCAAATGTCGCGGCGGCGGAAGCGCTGGAGCGCAAAGACGCACCCTGCATGTTCCGCGTTCATGATCAGCCATCGCCGGAAAAAGTTGAAGGCCTCCGCGAAGTCTTGTCATCGGTCGGTGTAAAACTCGCCAAAGGCCAGGTTATCAAGCCGGAGGTTTTCCAGCGCATCGTCTCGCAGGTCATCGGCAAGCCCGAAGCGCGAACCGTCAACATGGCCGTGCTGCGGTCCCAGGCGCAGGCGGAATACAGCCCGGCCAACCTGGGACATTTCGGCCTGGCACTCCGGCGCTACGCCCATTTCACCTCGCCAATCCGGCGCTATTCGGACCTGCTGGTCCACCGATCTCTTATATCGGCCTTTGGTCTCGGCAAGGATGGCCTCACCCCGAATGACGGCGACCGGTTCGCGGAGCTGGGCAAGCATATCTCGGCCACCGAGCGCCGCGCCGTCGATGCGGAGCGCGAAGCTATCGACCGGTTCACGACGATCTTTCTGTCCGACCAGATTGGTGCCGAATTTGCCGGGCGAATTAACGGCACGCATCGTGCGGGCCTCTTCGTCACGCTCATCGAAACGGGTGCCGACGGGCTGGTGCCGATGTCGATGATGGGAGACGACCGATTCGATTACGACGAGCAGCGCCAGGTGATCAAGGGCCGCAGCAGCGGTGTGACCTATCATATTGGCGACCCGGTCAAGGTCACCCTTGAAGAGGCAAACGTACACACCGGGTCGATGGCCTTTTCGCTTTCACAGGCCCGGCGGGAACGGGGTACACGGCAGCGGGGCTCCGGGAACACACGGAACACTAGGAACACACGGAGCACCGGGAATACGCGGAACGCTCGCGGATCACAGGTCCGCTCAGAGGTCGGCTCGGAGGGCTCACAGGAAGCGGCAACGGCAAAACCGCAGAGCCCGCATAAACCACGCCGAAAAGGGCCAAAAAAGCCCAATAAAAACAAAGGCAAACGCAGGGCTCCGTCAAAAACGCCCCGCTAACGAAAAGTTAATTCGCATTCCTTAAATACAACGTTAGTTTAGGGGCTTACCTGCGCGGACGTGACCGCCACACACCAGTTGAACGCGGAGAAAATGCGCATCAACGCATCGGATAACAGGAACACCTGCCGAGCCCCGGCGACCGGGCGGCTGAAGCCGCTCCGGAAACACCGCGGTATAATCGCGACGATCACAATCGGCCTGGTCCTTGCTGCTGCCTGTGTTGCTCCACCTTCAGAATCTCCAGAAAAAGGCAGCGACCGGCTGGTGCTGGAAACAGCCTTCAAGAACATCGGGCTCAGATATGCCGCGGATGTCTCCACCAGAACCGTGTCGGTTGCCGGGCTAAAAGCGCTCTCGGATACCGATACCCTGCTGGCCATAAACGACCACGCCGGCAAGATCGCCGTTACCTATGAAGACCGGGTCCTTGGTGAATGGCAGACGCCCGCAGATGAAGATCATAATGCCTGGGCGGCCGTGGTAGCCGACGCCCTGGAGAAAGCCCGCCACGACGCCCCCAAGCTCGGAGAAAAGGACCATGAGCTGGTGCTGGCGCAGTTTTTCCGCGGTGCATTGTCCGAACTCGACCGTTACACCCGTTACGCAACACCCTCGCAGGCCCGAAATACCCGTGCCCGGCGGGAAGGTTTTGGCGGGCTGGGCGTCACAATTCGCTACAGTAAAGGCGATGTTTACGTCGCGAAGGTTCACGCAGGCACGCCGGCATTCAAGGCCGGGCTGAAGCCAGGCGACCTGATCACCCACGTTGGCGGTTTAATGCTCACGGGACTGACCCAGAACGCTGCAATCGGACATTTGCGCGGACCGGTGCACAGCAAGGCCGACCTCACCATCATCCGAAAGGATGCCTCCGCGCCGCTGAAAATCGCTGTCGTCCGCGCACATATCATCCTGCCGACGGTCACATCGAAACGCGAAGGCGGCATCCTGACAATCAGGTTATCAGGCTTCAACCAGGGCACATCACGCAGCCTCGGCAAGATACTCGCAGCCGCGGACCGAAAAGACGGGAAACCACTGAACGGTATTGTTCTCGACCTGCGCAGCAATCCGGGTGGCCTCCTTGACCAGGCCGTCGCCGTCGCTGATTTCTTCCTCAATGACGGACGCATCATTTCGACCAAGGGCCGTCACCAGCGCTCGAACCAGATATTCAATGCATCCTGGGGTGAACGCGTCACCGATATCCCGATCGCCGTCCTCGTTAATGGCCGCTCCGCATCCGCGTCCGAGATCGTCGCGGCCGCGCTCCGGGACCGCGGACGGGCTATCGTCATCGGGGCATCTTCGTTCGGCAAAGGCAGCGTGCAGACGATAATCCGCCTGCCCAACGGCGGTGAGCTGACGCTGACATGGGCTCATATGATCGCGCCGGCCGGCTTCAACCTGCAGAGCCACGGCATCATCCCGGCCATCTGCACATCCTCACCTGACAACGAGCTAGCGGACATGATGGCCGCCATCCGTGGCGATTTACCCGCTGCGGGTACGATCCTGAATGCGGCGCTGGCATCGCGGTCCGCCATTCGGAGCAATCCCGACCTCGCCCGGGAACGCTGCCCGCCGGCCCGGGCCGAGCGCACAGAAGACCAGGAAATCGCCAAATACCTGCTGGAACACAAATCGCTTTACACAAGGGCCCTTCGAGATGGTGGCGCCGCGATCGCAGAACGCTGATTTTCGACCAACAGGACCACCAATTCCTTGACAGACCGGGCTGAACCGGTCAGTTTCCCGCAAATTTTCAGGTCCTGCATTTCAGGAGAAATAGAATGGCCAAAACTAACACGATCGTCGTCAAACTGCTGAGTACTGCGGATACCGGCTATTTCTATGTCGCGAAGAAAAACCCGCGTACGCAGACCGAAAAGCTCGAATTCCGGAAATATGATCCGGTTGCGCGCAAGCACGTCGCGTTCAGAGAAGCAAAAATCAAATAGGCTTTCAGCCTGTTGATGCGAAAACGCCGCCCAATGGGCGGCGTTTTTCATATTATAGGGCGTCTTGGCTGTCGAGAATGATGTCGTGTCAGGCGCGGGCGGCTTCCGGTAACGGATCCGGTTCAGCCGGCAGGTCGTCGGCAACCTCCACCCGGTTGCGTCCGCCGTTTTTGGCCGCATACAGGGCCTGATCAGCCCGTTCCAGCAAATCAGTCAGTCCGATGTCGCCGGCCGGTCCCGTTGCGACGCCGATGCTCATCGTAACACCAAGCGTTCCATCGTTTTCGTCGATATCGAACGGATTGGCCTCGACCATTTCCCGCAAGCGGTTCGCCGCGACGACGGCCGAGCGGCCCTCGACGTTCGGCATGAGAACGACAAATTCCTCGCCCCCCAGACGGATGGCCGTATCGAACCCGCGAATGCCGCTCAACACGCGTTGCGCGAGACCTCGTAGCACCTCATCGCCAGCCGCATGCCCGTAATCATCATTCACCGACTTGAAGTGGTCGACGTCCATGATAAGCATGGAGATCGGCTTGCCGCCGCCCCGCAGATCGCGCGAAAGCTCCTCAAAGTGAGTTTCCAGATAGCGCCGGTTATAAAGTCCCGTCAGGCTATCCGTGACCGCTGCCGTCAGGCTTTTTTCATATTGCTGCCGGAGATTATCTTCAAATTGTTTACGCCGGATTTGCGTCTTTGCCCGCGCTGTAAGCTCGTTCTTATTGACCGGGCGCACCAGGTAATCATTTACGCCGAGGTCGAACGCTTTCGCCAGGCGTTCGGTGTCGCCGTCATCGAGCATAATCAGGATAGGGGAATGACGTGTCACCCCGCTGGAACGAAGCTGTGAGCAGAACCGAAGAACATCGTCGCCGCCGACGCGGTCATCGACCAGGATCAGATGAAAATCACCGTCCAGCGCCCTTGCCGCGGCCTCATCGGTCGATGTCGAATGCTCTATCGTGTAGCCTTCTTCCGACAACGTATCGACGATCCGCTGCGACGGGCCGTATTCGTCTGCCACCAGCAGCACCTGCAGCAATGACGGATCGGTGTCTTCGGGTGCGACGGCATTGTTAAGGCCAAATTGTGTAAACGTGGATTCTCGCGCCCGCCATTCGTCCATTGCGCGTTTCAGGCGGACCAGTGATCGAATACGGGCGAATAGCGCAAGATCATTAACGGGCTTTGTCAGGAAATCATCAGCACCGGCTTCCAGCCCTTTGACCCTGTCCGACACTTCGCTCAGCGCCGTCACCATTACGACCGGGATATGCGCCGTTGCCGGGTTTTCCTTGATTTTCTGGCAGACCTCGAAACCGTCCATGCCGGGCATCATGACGTCCAGCAACACGATATCCGGCATCGCGTCCGCCACGATTTCAAGAGCCGTCGCACCGTCATTAGCGGTGAGAACCTCGTAATACTCGACCAGCAATTTTGCTTCGAGCAAACGAACGTTTGCGGCTATATCGTCAACGACTAGTACCCTAGCAGACATCGTTTTCCCTTATTACCCCAGCACCGTCTGAATTGTCTCCAGAAAGCTGTTCACCGAAATCGGTTTCGCGATATAGGCTTCGCATCCACCGCTGCGGATCTTTTCCTCGTCACCTTTCATTGCAAAGGCCGTGACGGCGATCACCGGAATAGATTTCAGGTCGTCATCAGCCTTGATCCACTTCGTGACTTCCAGTCCGGAAACTTCCGGCAGCTGAATATCCATCAGGATCAGGTCAGGACGGTGTTCGCGCGCCAGCTGGAGCGCCTCTCGACCGTCTTTAGTCTGCAATGTCGTGTAGCCGTGAACTTCGAGCAGATCATGAAAGAGTTTCATGTTCAGTTCGTTGTCTTCGACAATCAGAATTTTCTTCTGGTCCATCTCAATCCCTGAATCTGGAGGCATGCACGCAATTGTGCAATTTGTCTCGGTGACGCCATATGTTGAAAGCAATCGTCAACGATCGTGGCCCTTCGCAAATTCGTTCATCAATCCCGTCATTTCGGGACCTTCAGAGCCATAATCCATATAATTCGTTAACATTTGGTAATGTTTCTTGGAAAGTCGTCCAAGTCAAAGGTTTATCCACCCCGGAACACATCCTTCACACGAATGAATGCCAGAAAGTTTAACGGGTCCTGTATGAGAATTGGTATCGATATAGGCGGCACAAAAATAGAGGGGATCGCCCTTGATGCTACAGGAAACATACTGTTTCGCGAGCGCATCCCGACACCGGCAGGCGACTACCACGCCACTGTCGCCACCATTGCCTCCCTCGTCGCACACATCGAAAGTATTACAAAAAATACAGGTTCGGTCGGGGTCGGTATCCCCGGCGCAATGTCGCCCGTCACCGGCGTCGTCAAAAACGCCAATTCCACCTGCCTGATCGGTATGCCGCTGGACAGGGATCTTGCCCAGGCCCTGGGGCGTGAAATCCGTATCGCCAACGACGCAGACTGTTTCGCCCTGTCGGAGGCCCGTGATGGGGCAGCCGCGGGATATTCATCGGTCTTTGGCGTCATTCTGGGAACCGGTGTGGGGGGCGGTATCGTCATTGACGGTATACCGCTGGCCGGCCCGAACGCCATCGCCGGTGAATGGGGGCACAACCCGATGCCCGGGGAGGTAACTGGCAGGCCCGCATGCTATTGCGGGCGGGCGGGC
>CAJQLI010000079.1 GCA_905479125.1 uncultured Alphaproteobacteria bacterium
GTTTCCCGTGTCATTGAGCGATAAACTGCAAAGGTATGAGCATGACCGACCTGAATTATGACGATGCGCCGTTTGCAATCCGCGATGACCTGACAAAGGCGCATCGCGGCGTGTGGGAAAGGTTGTCTTCCCCCGGAACCTGGCTGACCGCGGGTACCCGCGTCGCCATCATCGCCGAAGTGCGCAATGTGAAGGGCTGCGCGCTGTGCCGGCAACGTAAAGATGCCCTGTCGCCGTATAGTGTGGCGGGCGAGCATGACAGCCTTGGTGATTTGCCGGAAAATATCGTCGAGGTTATCCACCGGGTGGTGTCCGACCCCGCCCGGCTGATGAAGAAATGGTATGACGATTGCCTCGCGAGCGGGTTGTCGGAAGAAGAATATGTCGAAATCATCGGTGTCGTCTGCTCGACCGTTTCCATCGATACATTTGCCCGTGCTGCCGGCTTGCCATTGCGGGAATTGCCGTCGCCGAAGCCGGGGGAGCCGACACGTATCCGCCCGCATAATGCAAAGCCGGGTGGTGCATGGGTGTCGTGGATTGGCCGCGACGATGCCGAGGGGGACGACATTCCGCGGTTCGGCCCGCCAGGCTCGAATATTCGGCGCGCGCTGAGCCTGGTGCCGGCGGAAGCGCACGGTTTCATGGAAATGAATGAGGCGCAGTACCTGACCGGTGTGCAGATGCGCGATTTCTCGACCGATTACCGCGCCATCAGCCGGATGCAGATCGAGCTGGTGGCGGGGCGGGTGTCCGCTATCAACCAATGTGCGTATTGAACGACCAGCCATACGGCACTGCTCCGTGCGAGCAGCCAGCACAGCGAAATGGAAATTGATCTTAACGTCATTATCGGCGAAGCGAGCGGCGATGGCGGCATTCCGCACGGCGAAATTCTCGGCGTCTTTGCCGAGGCGGTCGCCGGTGATGACGCAGCCGCCCTGTCGCAGGCGCGGCAGGCGGTGACAGACGCGATGGGGACGGATGCTATGGTTGATGCCAGCGCGGTCGCGTCGATGTTCAATGCTATCGACCGCGTTGCCGATTCTACCGGCTGTCCGATCGACGAGGACCGTCTGGAGCCGACGGCGGATTTCCGGGAATCGCTCGGTATTTCCGCGTTTCCGTCCGGCCGCGGCGATGGTGGGAGCTGACCATGGACCTGTCACTGTTCTATCTGCCGACCTGGCGCGAAGGCTACGGCATGTCGCTGACGCGTTATTACGAGGAACTGACCGAAAGCGTGAAGCTCGCCGACAGCCTCGGCTGGACGCGGGCGATGACGACGGAACATCATTTCCACTATTACGGCGGGGCGGTGCCCAACCCGGCGATCATCCTTGCCGCCTGGGCGCGCGAGACGAAAAACATCCGCCTCGCACCGGCGGTTTCGCTGATGCAGCTGCGCGATCCGCTGAAGGTCGCCGAGGATTATGCGCTGGTCGATCAGTTGTCCGGTGGGCGCGTGGATATGGGCGTTGCCAAGGGGTTCGTGCCGCATGAATTTGATGCGTTTCACATCGACCAGTCCGAGGTGCCCGACCGCATCGCCGAGGGGCTCGATATCTGCCAGAAATTCTGGGCCGGCGCGCCATTTGCCCATGAGGGGAAGTTTTTCAAGTTCGAGAAGCTCGATCCGTGGCCGCCGGCGGTAAACGGCGCGCTGCCGATCTGGAATGCAGCATCGAATTCGAAGGACAGCTTTATCAATGCCGCCGATCAGGGCTTTCACCTGATGATGAACCATTATCCGATGAGCGCCGAGGCAGTGAAGGAAAAATTCGGCTGGTATTGCGAGCGCTGGGAAAGTGCCGGGCGTAAAACCGCGGATCGAAAGGGTATGATCGCTTTCATGGCCCATATCGCCGATACCGAGGAACAGGCGATAGAGGAGGCGAAGGCGGCGCTCCAGGAACATGCCGGCGCCTTCGGCAAGGTCATGCGCGGTCAACAGTGGGACCGCGATTATGAAGGCGATATCTCGGTGCTGCTTCATATGTGCGAAGACGATGACTGGCGCGATGTGTTCCGCCGCCGCACGTTGATCTGTTCGCCCGAACAGGCGGCAGAGCGCATTCAGCATTATCTCGATATGGGGTTCACGGAAATATCCTTCATCACCCGCTATGCCGGGCTGACGAACGAACAGAACATGACGACCATCCGGCGTATATCCGAAGAAGTCCTGCCGATGCTGGGCCTCAGCGCGAACGCCGCCGCATAACACCAGAGAGGAAACGACTATGACCCGTATGAGAATTCTCGGCCGCGACGATATGAATGACGAGCAGGGCGCGCTCTATGACAAGATCGGCGAGGAAGGTGGCCCACGGGCCGGGCCTTACTGGGCCTATATCCGTCAGCCGTCACTGATGCGCCTGTGCCAGGATGTCGGCAACTGGTTCCGTGGAGCGGCCCTCAGCGGGCGTGAACGCCAGATCGCCGTGCTGACGGTCGTCCGGTTCTGGGACGCGGAATATCCATGGGCGGTGCAGGTGCGGGCATCGCTTGCCGCCGGCGTCGAGGAGAGCGAGGTCGATGCCATCAACGAACGCCGCGATCCTGGTTTGTCGGACCCGCGTGAAGCGATGGCACGGGAGGTTGCTATCCAGCTCCTGAATAACCATTCCCTGACGGATGAGACCTATGCCGCGGCGGAAGCGCTGTTCGGAGAAGAAGACCTGGTGTCACTGATCAGCGTGATTGGCTATTTCGGCATGGTCGCGACCACGGCAAATGCGATTGATGCAACACCGCCGGACGATGCCCCTGCGCGCCTCGTCTAGGCCCTCGGACCCTCAGCTCCGTAGGGCTCGTATCAAGTATCAGTGGTCTC
>CAJQLI010000080.1 GCA_905479125.1 uncultured Alphaproteobacteria bacterium
CAGTACAATCACATCCGCCCACACCAGGCCCTCAACATGCGCCCTCCTGTTCCAGAAACTCTAATCAGGAATGGCCCAGAACTTGGGGGCTAGACAGCCACCGCACGCTGGTCTTCAGACAGTACCGGCGGCGCTTCCCGCAATTTGCTCGGCCATTTCGCGCCCCGCGATCCTCCCGATCCCGAAGGCCTTGATCAATCCACCGACATATCCGGCCTTGGGACCACCCTCGAGACCGCCCACGACGGAGCCGGCGGCATACAGACCGGGGATCGGCGCACCCGTCCTGTCCAGTACTCTCGCCCGCCCGTCGACGGCGATACCGCCCGACGTCACCGTAATGCCCGCACATAGCGGAATTGCGTAGAAGGGTGCCTTTTCGAACATATGCGCAGGATAGACCTTCGTAGTCCTTGGCGGGCTTAGCGCCGGCGCGCTGCCGGCGCGGACCATGCCGTTGAAGTCTTCGACGGTCGCGGCCAGACCGCCGGCATCCAGTCCCGCCTTTGCCGCCAACGCCGCCAGCGTGTCAGCCTGCAACACCGTCCCCCCGTTTTCCACCAGCGACGGGTTGGGCGGCACGATGTCGTTTTCCTTCGCATCTTCCCAGACCGATGAATCGAAGACGGCCGTGGCCGATAGCGGGTCTGCAAGACCGGCAATCGCATTGGTGACGTAAATGCCGCCCAGGCCTTCATCGCAGAACCGTCCGCCGTCGCGCGTGACCACCATCCCCTTGGCACAGATCACATCGAGCTGCGGATACGGCCAGAGGTTTTCGTTGGTCAGCGCATCGCGGCTGAGAACGTGACCATAGAACTTGTCCAGCCCGACAAGCGCTGCGCCAATATCCGCCGCCATCCGCAGCCCCTCACCCCTGCCCGTTTCGGTATTGCGCTGGCGGATCTTCTGCGGATCGACGGTGATGTGTTCCCGGATCAATTCGCGGTCTGCCTGGAAGCCGCCATCCGCAATGACAACCGCTTTGGCGGCGATCCGCTCGCCGCTCTCAAGTGCCACGCCGGTCACCACGCCGCCCTCGACGACAAGGCTGCCGACACGGACGCCCCGGCGGAGTTCGCCACCCCGCGCTGCAAGTTTTTCGCCGAGCATCTGCAAGAACAGGTTCGGCCCGCTGTTTTCCCAGTCAAGCCCGGCACGCATGGCCCTACCGGGGGCCATCATCGGCATCCCCCAGGACCGGCGCGGGTGCTGAAGAAATTCGCCCCCTTCTTCACGCATCCAGTCGATTGTCGCTTGTGCATTATCGGCAACCGCCCGTGCGAGATCTTCACGCGCCGTACCGTCGGTGACGTCGAGAATGGCCGTATACAAATCCTCGGCGGACTCTTCGGGCCCGTGGAATGCGACATGCAATGCGCCGGTAGCAACGCGTGAATTGCACATGTAAAGATCGTCGTCACCGGCTTCGAACACCAACGGCCGCAAGCCGCCAAGGGCGGCATGATTGGCCGCGGTCAGACCGGCAAAACCACCGCCGATTATTGCTACATCGAATGTCATATTCCCAAGCCCCCTGCTGCGCGAATTTCTGTCCCGTCAGCTTAGTACAGACGGCAGGAACAAGGCGATACCCGGGACGTTCTCCCGGTGTTCATTTATGCCTATTCTTATTGAGTACCAGCGCGGGTAGTTTCCGGCACCCGGTCAATCCCTGAAAGGCTAGCCTGCGGGATCAGAATGTCGGAATGAGTATGAGACAGACCCTGAAATCGACAAATCCGAGGAGACCCAGCGATGATCAAGACCAAAGGTCTCGCCCATTTCACCCTGCCGGTCACAGATACCGTCCGCAGCATGGCGTTCTACACCGACATACTTGGCATGACAGCCATCCAGGTGAATCATGACCGCGGCATGGTGTTTCTCGACTGCGGCGGCGATTGCCTGATCCTCTCAAAGTCGGAAGCCCGGATTAACCCCGACGACCACGATGTCCATCACGCCTTTATTGTCGATCCGGACGATTACGAGAACGCCAAACGGGACCTTGCCGCCAATGGTGTCGATGTCTTCTTCGAAGAAGACCGTCAGGGCGGCGCGGTCAACGGCCCCCGCGCCTATTTCCATGACCCCGACGGCAACGTGCTCGAGATCATCAACCTGACAAGCTACAAGGGCGATCCCACCGGATAAACCTGGCTAAAATCCGTCTTTATTTGCGCCCTTTCGCCCGGAACTGCACACAGGGCTGGGGGTATCTCAACCATCCACAGGCTGGGGCTTGGCGATTCGGCTCTATTGCGGTGCAATAACAACAGCTTAAGAAAGCTTATCCCCAAGGAAGGCTTTCCACAGGAAATTTGCGATAAACGGCAGATTCCGGTTGCCCTTCGAGCCTGCCCATATATAGTATTCGCAAGTTTATAGCATACTGCATGTAGCGCACGTAGTACGGGTTGGCACAAGAGTAAAGATACGAGGAGGGGAAAGCGATGCAGTGGAGTCCCGAGAGAGTCGAGACACTCACGCGTCTTTGGGCAGAGGGTCTATCGGCACGACAGATTGCCGAAAAACTGGGTGGCGGTGTGACCCGCAATGCCGTTATCGGCAAAGCGCACCGGCTTAATCTTCAGCGCGGCACTGAAATTCCGAAGAAGGAGCCGGAGCCGGAACCTGTCATCTTCGAAGAACCCGTTTTTCATCATCCGTCAGCGGATGTGGAAGCTTGGATGTGCCGCTGGCCCAGCGATGAAGCCGGCAAATTCGGTCTGCACATTTGCGGCAAGACCAACCAGCCCGGTCGTCACTACTGTGCGGAACATTGCACGGCACATTACCTGCTGCGCCGTCGGGCAACCGTCGCCGCCTGAAGCGTAACCATATCTAATCCCTGCAACCGGGCTACAGCCTTCGCGAGAAGGGTTCTGGAAATTTCCAAACCAGGCGCAAGTGTATAATTACGGTTTCAGGGGGACGGGGATGGTCATTAAATATTTCGTTGTTAGGCCCGCGTGACCGAGATTTCATTCGTTGTCATTTGCTACAATCACGCCCGATATGCAGCGCGTGTTGCGCGTTATCTTCGATTGCAGAAGGACGTCGAAGACGCCGAGTATATATTTGTGGATGACGGCTCGACCGACGGAACGACTGAGGCCCTGCAGGCGGCGACCGCTGGCTGGCCCAATACCACCGTTTATCGGCAGGAAAACAAGGGCCCTTCGAACGCGATGAACAAGGGTTTGTCCCTGGCGACCGGTACGTATGTCAAACTGGTCGGCGGC
>CAJQLI010000081.1 GCA_905479125.1 uncultured Alphaproteobacteria bacterium
GCCAGACCGACGGCTCGATCCCCGCATCGCTCAAATACATGATCGCCAATGCGGCGAGCCTTTCGGCAGGCTGCATGTATTGCGTCGCCCATACCGGCGGCGGCACTGCGCGCACCGACGTTGACGAACAGAAAATCGCCGCGATCTGGGAATTCGAAACCAGCGATCTTTTCTCGGAAGCAGAACGGTCCGCGCTTCGCTTTGCCCAGGCCGCCGCAGCCGTGCCCAACATGGCCACCGATGAGGACTTCGCCGATCTGCGCAAGCACTTTGACGAGTACCAGATCGTCGAGATCGTCGCCGTGATTTCCATGTTCGGCTTTCTCAACCGCTGGAACGACACCATGGCCACCGCCCTGGAAGAAGAGCCGATTGAATTCGCCGAGAAGAACCTCGCCGACAAGGGCTGGACCGGCGGCAAGCATGTGACGGGCGAAGCGGCGGAGTAGGGACGCTCGTCGTCACCGGACCCGAATCTTATACGCTGACCCTTTGAGGGAGAGACAATTATGAGCCGTGTTAAACTGCTGGCGGACGAAGAAATCGCCGACTACAAGGAATTGATGGAGCCGATCAAACAGCGCCTCGGTTTCGTGCCGAATTCGCAGCGCTCAATGGCGCATAAACCGGAATTGCTGAAAGCCTACGGCGAACTCAGCAAGGCCGTGATGAACCAGACCGACGGGTCGATCTCTCGCGCCCTCAAATACATGATCGGGAACGCCGCCAGCCTGAGTGCCGGCTGCATGTATTGCATCGCCCATACCGGCGGCGGGTCGGCGCGTGGCGGCACCGAAGAGGCAAAGGTCGCGGCGATCTGGGAATTCGAGACCAGTGATCTTTTCACCGAGGCCGAACGATCCGCGCTGCGTTTCGCCCAGGCGGCCGCCGCGGTCCCCAACATGGCGACCGACGAGGATTTCGCCGATCTGCGGAAGCATTATGACGAGTACCAGATCGTCGAGATCGTCGCGGTGATTTCCATGTTCGGTTTCCTCAACCGGTGGAACGACACCATGGCGACAGCACTTGAAGAAGAGCCGATTGCGTTTGCCGAGAAAAATCTGGCCGGGAATGGCTGGACGGTGGGCAAGCATGTGACGGGTGAAGCGGCGGAGTAGGGTAAATCAAGGCTGAGCACACTAATCCGAAGAAACTACCCGTGCTGGCAACGGTACGGGAAGTTTACGTGATCTGGTTCCGCAACCTGGGAGCGTGGCTCAAGTTAATGGCTTTGCCGTCATTGGCGATTGTTGCCGCCATTTCGGCGTTTCGGAATGTCTCGATATCCTCCGATCCTGAGGTCGACCAAATAGTCGTCAACCTGCTGCTATACATCCTCACGTTTGGAATTGGCGTCCCCGCCATCACGGCCTGGCACAGACTGATCCTCAGATCTAAGGATGGGACAGCCGGACGATACCGGATATCGCGGCGCGAATTTCGCTACGTTGCCCTTCACATAAGATTCTGGGTCGCCGTAACCGTTCTGAACGGCGTTTTCTTGGCGGTAGTATTCAATCTTTTTCCTCTTGTTCTGCCCGAATTTGGCAATATGAGCTCAGCTCGCTCTGTCCTGGTACCGCTCGCATTCCTGACAATCATCGGCTTTAGTGCGGCATTCGGTCTGGTATTTCCAGCCGCCGCCGTTGGCAGAGACCTTTCGTTCAGGCAGTCGGCACAAATAACATGGGGAAACCGATGGCGCCTGATTCTCGTTTCAACTGCAGCGAGCATCCCTGTGGCGCTTTTCGTCTACCTGCTAAGCAGTGCAACCTCCGGCATTGGGCATGACCTCCGACCGATCGTTTTCGAGGTTGTCGATGAGCTTTTGAATTTTCTGTATTTGCCGACGACTGTTGGGTTTCTGTCGATCGCTTACCGCGAACTTGTTGAAAAAGCTGAAGCGGCGGTGAATTAACCCGTTCAGGAAGGCTTCCCCATCCTGATCGTCATCGCCAGTCCGGCCCCGACCACCAGCGCGCCTGCGGCAATCAGGGACGGCGCGGTAAAAGTGCCCGTGATATCGGCCATATAGCCTGCAAAGGCCGGGCCCACCATCTGGCCGATGCCGAAAATGCCGGTCATCAGGGCGATCATTCGGCGCGGGTCGGCGCCCGATCCTGCGGCGAGGTCGTTCGACACGAAAATCCCGACGGCCGTGATGCCGACAAAGGTGCCGCCGACCATCACGGCGGCGACGAGAACGGCGGCTGTATCCGGTACCAGCACGGTGATGGTGACGCCCGTTGCCTCGACCAGACAGGCGAGGCCAAAGGCGGCGGGGTTGCCGACGCGGCGGCCGACCCAGGACCAGAACGCGACAGAGGGCAGGGCGCCGAGCCCGACGACGATCCAGATATACGGTTCCAGATGCGCGATCTCCGGCGTCTGGCGCACGATGGCGGAAATGAACGTGGTCGTGATGACATAGCCGAAGCCGAACAGGCCGTATGCGATGGAAAGCGGGATCATACGGCGGTCGGTGCGGCTGCCGCCGGGAGGCGGCGGCGGCGGGGTGTCGCCGGGCGCTGGCGGGATGAGCCACGCGACGGCGGCAATCCCGGCAATGGCAAGTCCGCC
>CAJQLI010000082.1 GCA_905479125.1 uncultured Alphaproteobacteria bacterium
GGAATGGGAGGCGGGCGCACCGGGATAGGCGCAGTCGTCTTCCCATGCGCTACCGTCCGCCTGCCGGGCCATGTAGGGCAGGGGATACAGACCGTCTTCGGGGGTCAGCTCGATCCGGTAGACCGGTATGTCCGCCGCCGATTGTCGGTCTTCATGGAACGCGCCGGTCGCATCGACATAGCCGTCGGGCGGGCCGTACAACTCCGCCGCGTCCTTCTCAAGCGGGTGGGCGCTGAACTGCTGCACATAAACCGTTGCGGGGGCGGCCAGCTGTTGCGGGCGCAGCACATCGAACCGGGCCGCGCTGCCATCCGGATTCGGGCGCGGCGGCAGGCCGTATTGTGCACGGGCCTTGTTGCTGGTGACCAGCGCCGGGCTGTTGCCGATGGTGGCGTTGGAGCCGGAAAGATACGCTATGCGGGGTTTGTCGGTCATTTAAGGCTCCGTTGGTTTTGAAGTGTCGTCACCACATCAATTGGCCGCCATTGGGGTGAATGATCTGTCCGGTCATATAGGCTGACCGGTCGCTGAGCAGGAAGTCGAGCACGGCGGCAACTTCTTCCGGCTGGCCGAGACGCCCGATCGGCAGGTTTTCCGCAAAAGCCTCGCGCGCTTTTGCGTATTCCGCTTCTGTCCGTCCGGATTTCAGGATCGGCGTGTCGATCGGTCCCGGGCCAAGTGCGTTGGCGCGAATGTTCTGGGGCGCGAATTCGAGGGCGATGGATTTTGTCAGCGAATAGATTGCCGATTTTGCTGCCATATATGCGGCCGCGCCCGGTACTGCCATGACGGCGAAATCCGATGACATATTGACGATGGCACCCTTGTTCGCCGCGATCATGTCGGGGATGACGGCCTGGCAGCACAGGAAGGTGCCTTTGACATGGATATCCATCATCCGGTCCCAGTCGGCTTCCGGAATCTCACCGGTAACGCCCCGGATGAAAATTCCGGCGGCGAAAAAGGCCGACAGCACGGGGCCGATATTGGATTCGATCTGCGCTTTCATTGCCCGGACGGATGCGCCGTCGCTGACATCGACGGCAATAGCGGTTGCGGTTCCGCCCGCCGCGACGATCTCGGATGTGACAGTGCCGGCGCCGTCTCCATCGCGGTCCGCGACGATGACATGATGGGACTTTGCCATCCGCAGGGCCGATGCCCGACCGATACCGCTTGCGGCACCGGTAATGAGGATATTCTGTTTCTCACCCATCAGAACAACGATGCTCCGCCATTAACGCGGATGTCCTGCCCGGTGACGAAGCTCGCCTCGTCGCTCAGCAGGAACAGGGCCGTTCCCAGCATGTCTTCGGGCATGCCAATGCGCCCGAGCGGTATGTTGTCGGCCCAGTCGTATAACGCGTCTTCGCTCATATTGCCGCGGGGCTGGGGCGTGTCCGTGATGCCGGGGGACAGGATATTGGCGCGGATACCTGCCCGCGCGTGGTCCAGGGCGATCGCGCGGCCCAGTCCCAGCACGCCGCCCTTGGTCGCTGCGTAAGCGGCACTTTCAGCCGCGCCGCGCCGGGCGATGGAGGATGCAAACAACAGGATGCTGCCGGATTTCTGTTCCAGCATCTGCGGCAGCACCGCCTGGCATGCCAGCAATGTGCCTTTGAGATTGATCGACAGGTGTGAATCCCATTCATCCTCGGTCACGTCGAGGAACGGTCTCGTATGAAAGATCGCGGCACAGGTTGCGAGACCGGCAATTTTACCGGTTTTTCCGACAGCTCCGGCGACCGCTGCGGACATTGCATCGGCATCGCGCACGTCGAGCTCGCAGAAATCGAGGTTCTCGTCGTTTGCACCGGCGAGATCGCCGGGATCCGTGTCCCAGGCGGAGACATGGTAATTTTCGTCGAGCAGGCGTCGCGTCAGTGCAGACCCTATCCCGCTGCCGGCCCCCGTGACGATCATCGTTTCCATCTTCGCGTCGTTCCGCCGTGATAAATTCTATACCGCTGACTTTACGCTGACGTGCAGGGGGGAGTCTATCGATGGACCGGTCCCTGGGCTCGCTATCCGGTCACGATTGCGAACAGGCTGGTATCCCTCCTTGATTTTCCGCGCCGAAGCTTCATTTTCGCAACATGACACACACGCATATGACAGGTGCCCATACAGGGTTCGGTTTTCAATTTGCCACCGTTTCCTGTTTTCATCTGCGCTTCACCGGAGAGACCTCATGCGCCTGAAAGACAAAGTAGCCCTGATCACTGGTGCCGCCAGCGGTATCGGCAAGGAAATCGCCGAAGCCTATGCGGCAGAGGGCGCGAAAGTTTGCATCGCCGACCTGAAGCTGGATGCCGGCCAGGCAGCGGCGGATGGTATCGTCAAAGCCGGCGGCACGGCGATGGCCGTTGAAATGGACGTCACCGACGAAGCGGCCGTCAATGCCGGGGTCGCGGCGATGGTCGATGCCTATGGCGGGGTCGATATCCTGATAAGCAATGCCGGTATCCAGCATATCTCGCCACTGATCGATCTTGAATTCGATGCCTGGAAGAAGCTTCTCGCCATCCATCTGGACGGCGCTTTCCTGACGTCGAAGGCGTGCATGCGCGTGATGAAAGAATCCGGCAATGGCGGGTCTGTCATCATGATGGGGTCGGCCCATTCAAAGGTCGCATCCGCCCTGAAAGCGCCATATGTGACCGCCAAGCACGGACTGCTCGGCCTTGCGCGCGTTATCGCCGTTGAAGGTGCCGCCTATGGTGTGCGCTCCAACGTGATCTGCCCCGGGTTCGTGCGCACGCCACTGGTTGAAAAGCAGATTCCGGAACAGGCGCGGGATCTCGGGATTACCGAAGAACAGGTCGTCCGTGACGTGATGCTGAAAGATACCGTCGACGGCGAATTCTCGACCGTTAACGATATCGCCGAGACCGCGGTGTTCCTCGCCGCCTTCCCGACAAACGCGCTGACGGGACAATCGGTCGTGGTCAGCCATGGCTGGTTTATGGAATAGGCACACAGGACTGAATAACGGTTTGCTGGAAATTCAGCGGGCGAGTCCCTAATTTCTAACGTAGCGTTCTGCGACTTGAGGCATGTTGATGAAAACCTTGCGCGCGCGATTATATCTTCTCGTGGCTGTGGCCGCGGTGATGCACGTTGTTCCGACGTCTGCCCAGACACCCCGCCAGGTCACGTGGGAGGATCTTGCCCCGTCCGGCGGGAAACCACTTGAGGACCCGTTTGCCCATCTTGAACCGGTCCTCGCGGCGAAGCTCTATGGTATCTCGGCCGTGCGCTATCAGGTCGCCCAGGGCTACCTGTCTCCCGTCAGTTCTGAGCATGAAAAAGTGGTTGAAACGATATCGGAGCTGGAGAGCGAGGGTGTAGAAGTGAACGCGCTTCTTGCCCGGTTTGAAGAGGTCGAGGCAGAGATCCGTCGCCAGGAAAGCATGGTGGATGAAAAACTCGACGGCCAGTTTATCCGCTTGCCGGGATATGCCCTGCCGCTCGAATATGACGGTGCTGCCATCCAGGAATTTCTGCTGGTTCCGTATGTCGGGGCCTGCATCCATGTTCCGCCGCCGCCCCAAAACCAGATGGTATTCGTGAAATTGGCGGAACCCTTCATTATCACCGACCTGTTTACCCCCGTCTGGATTACCGGACGTGTGAAGATCCAGCAAACGGAGACCATCGTGCCGCTATCGGATGGCAAGGCTCCCGTTTCTGCCGGCTATGTTGTTGAATTGGCGAAGGTTGAGAGGTACCGCGAGTAGCTGCGCCAGATCCATGACATGAGTATTGAGCTTTATTATGTAATGTTATTTCATTACAATAAGGGCGGATCAGATAATTGAAAAGAGAATAGCCATGACCTCCCTCGGCTTCCCCGTTGGTCTTCGAAATCTTGCCCGCCGCAATCAGGTGGCGCTTCTGGCCGGTGTGTTGATGGTATTCGCGCCTTCATTGACCCCTGCCGTGCACGCGGCTGAACGACAGCACCATGCCCATGAACAGCGGCATCATCATGCCCATGAACACGGTGTCAGCAAGCTGAAGATTGCTATTGATGGCCCTGTTCTTGAAATCAGGCTTGAGTCACCGGGTATGGATATTGTCGGGTTCGAACACGCGCCTTCCACCGATGAAGACAAACAGGCAATCGCGAAAGCGGAGGAAATATTGACCGCGGGTGCGTCGCTGTTTGCTCTTTCCGCGAATGCCCGGTGCACGTTGCTGGATGCTGATGTTGATCATCCGTCTCTCTCCTCAAAGCCTGACAGGCACGATCACGGGGATAAACACGACCATCAAGATAAAGACGAGCACCAAGACGGTCATCACGACGAGAAGCGCACAGACGGCGAGGATGACCAGCATTCGGCGTTTGAGGCGCATTACCGGTTCCGGTGTGAGGATATCGGGAAACTCAAGCGTATCGATGTGAAACTGTTTGAAAAGTTCCCGGCGGCCAAAGAGATAGAGGTGGAGGCCATCACCCCTGCCGGGCAGGTCGCAAAAGAACTGACGCCGTCCTCCTCCAGATTAGACCTCTAGCTTCGGTTTTCGGATTCCGTCGTCATGACCAATGCCGTTGAAATATCGAATGTCATTTTCCAATGGCCGACGGGAAAAACGCCGGTTCTGGACATTCCTGAGTTTTCGGTCGGAACCGGCGAACGTCTATTCGTCAGCGGTTCCAGCGGCAGCGGCAAGACGACACTTTTGAATCTGCTTGGTGGTGTTGCGGTCCCTGATAGTGGCGCTGTGTCGGTTCTTGGTACGCGTCTCGATAAACTGTCATCGGCGCAAAGGGATTCGTTTCGGGCGGATCATGTCGGTGTCATCTTTCAGCTTTTCAATCTGGTTCCTTATCTGTCTCTGGTGGAGAATGTTCTTCTTCCCTGCCGGTTTTCGGCCCGCCGTGAGGCGCAGGCAACAGCCACTGACGGTGATCCCGTTTCGGCAGCGCGGCGGCTTCTTTCCCGGATGGGTTTATCCAGTGATTTGTTTGCGGGACGTTCCGTTACGGACCTTAGCGTGGGTCAGCAACAGCGGGTTGCCGCCGCGCGGGCGCTGATCGGCGCCCCTGAACTTCTGGTGGCGGATGAGCCGACCTCGGCGCTGGATGAAGATGCGCGGCAGTCGTTTCTTGATTTGCTGTTCGAATCCGTGGCCGCAGAAGGTCAGACCCTTATCCTGGTGAGCCATGACCGGCGCCTGGAAGCGATGTTCGACCGCCATGTTGTGCTTGCCGATCTGAACCATGCGGCGATACGGCAGGTGCCGGAATGAAAACGGTTGTCGCACTGGCGTTCAGAAGCCTGATCAGTCGCAGCGCGACGGTGATGCTTTCAGTTGCCGCCATCGCTGTCAGCGTAACATTGCTTCTTGGTGTCGAGCGCATCCGAACCGAGACTCGGAACAGTTTTGCGAACACGATCTCCGGGACTGATCTGGTCGTCGGCGCCCGCAGCGGATCTATTCCACTGCTTCTTTATTCCGTGTTCCGGATTGGCAACGCGACAAATAATATTTCGTGGCAGAGTTATCGGGAATTGGCGTCAGACCCCGCAGTGGCATGGACAATTCCCCTGTCACTCGGCGATTCCCATCGTGGATTCAGGGTCCTCGGCACGAATACCGACTATTTCCAGTATTTTCGTTACGCCCGGACACGGAGTCTCAGTTTCACCGAGGGAAAACGTTTTGACGATGTATTCGATGCCGTTCTCGGTGCGGAGGTGGCAGACGCTCTGGGGTATAGCGTTGGCGACCAGGTTGTCATTGATCATGGTGTCGGCCGGATCGGTTTTGCCAGCCATAAAGACAAACCGTTCCGCGTGTCCGGTATCCTTGCCCGCACCGGGACTCCGGTCGATCGCACCGTTCACGTGAGTCTTGGTGGAATCGAGGCAATTCATATCGACTGGCGATCCGGTGCCCCTGCACCCGGCCTGAGGATAGATGCAGAACGTGTGCGGGGTATGGATCTTCAGCCGCGTGCTATCACGGCTTTCATGGTTGGCCTCAAAAGCAGGTTTGCTACTTTCACCGTACAGCGGAAAATCAACGAATACCGCCCTGAACCATTGCTCGCAATTCTGCCCGGCGTCGCTCTGCAGGAACTCTGGTCGTTGATGGGGACCGCCGAGCGTGCGCTCTCGGCCATTTCCGTTTTTGTCGTCGTAACCGGGTTGATCGGTATGGTGACGATGCTTTTATCCGGTTTGAACGAACGACGGCGTGAAATGGCAATTTTGCGAGCGGTTGGTGCCCGGCCTGCGCACATTTTCTCCCTTTTTCTGCTTGAGGCCGCGTTTATCGCCGCCCTGGGCGCGGTCCTGGGTCTTGGTTTGCTCTATCTTCTTCTGGGTGTTGCTCAGCCAGTGATCGAATCGACATATGGTCTGTTCATAGCTATCGGCGCGCCTACGTCGACGGATCTGATTTATCTCGGGGCGGTGATTGTGGCAGGTGTTCTGGCGGGAATTGTTCCTGCGTTTCGCGCAGTACGGCTGTCGCTCGCCGACGGAATAATCGTCAGAAGCTGACGAGATAGGGGCGTTTACTACGAGATGGTCGCCGAGAATGCCAAAAAGCCTGACGATTCGCCCTAAAGGGGCTTGAATCCCGCCGTGGGGCGGATACATTGCGCCCGTTCCGCATCGGAGAGGTTTTGAAGGCTCCGGACACCGCGAATGTCCGGTATTTTCGTGCATCTTCGGGGCGGATTTCCTTGGCCAAACCCGTCTGCGCGACTCTCGCGCGGGCCAGAATGAAGAGCGCGTTTTGCCCGAAACAACCCCCGAAGCAACGAACGTCGATACCGCCCAGCTTGCCAATGCCATTCGCGCCTTGTCGATGGATGCCGTCCAGGCCGCGAATTCAGGCCATCCCGGTATGCCGATGGGGGCTGCTGACGTGGCAACGGTGCTGTTCACCAAATACCTGAAATACAATCCGGCCGACCCGGACTGGGCCGACCGTGACCGTTTCGTATTGTCGGCGGGCCATGGATCGATGTTGCTATATTCCCTGCTGCATCTGACCGGCTATGCCGATATCACGATGGACCAGCTACGCAATTTCCGCCAGCTCGGCAGCAAAACCGCAGGTCATCCCGAATACGGCGAAGCCGGCGGGATCGAAATGACGACAGGGCCGCTGGGGCAGGGGGTCTCGACGGCAGTCGGCATGGCCATCGCCGAGCGCTCGATGAATGCGCGCTACGGCGATGCTCTGGTCGATCACCGTACCTGGGTTATCGCTTCTGATGGTGACCTGATGGAAGGCATCAGCCACGAGGCGGCCTCGCTTGCGGGGCACATGAAGCTGGACCGCCTGATCGTGCTGTATGACGACAATGATATTTCGATCGATGGCGGCACGGAAATGTCGCTGTCCGACGACGCGCTCGGCCGGTTCGATTCCTATGGCTGGCATACGCAGCGCTGCAACGGGCATGACGCCGCGGCACTCGGCGCGGCAATGGAAGCGGCAATGGCATCCGACAAGCCGTCGATTATCTCCTGCAAGACCGTCATCGGTTTCGGCGCACCCTCCAAGCAGGGGACGTCCGGGGTTCATGGCGCGCCGCTTGGTGCCGATGAAATTGCCGCCGCCCGCAAGGAGCTTGGCTGGCCGTATGAGCCGTTTGTTGTTCCCGACGAAATCCTCTCCGCCTGGCGGGCCGCCGGCAGCCGTAATGCGGACGTCTACGCAGACTGGTCCGGCCGGTTGGGTGCCGCAGAATCGCGGGCTGAATTTGAACGTGCGATGGCCGGTGACCTGCCACAAGGCTGGGAACAGTCGGTGATCGACGCGAAAAAGGGCTTCTCTGCCGATGCGCCGAAACTTGCGACCCGCGCGTCGTCCGGCAAGTCGCTTGATGCGATCACCCCGGCCGTGCCGGAAATGATCGGTGGATCGGCTGATCTGACCGGATCGAATAATACGAAGGCTGTCGGGTTCGGCCCGCTTGCCCCGCCGGACTATGCCGGTCGTTACATGTATTATGGCGTGCGTGAACACGGAATGGCCGCCGCGATGAACGGCATGGCGCTGCATGGCGGTATCATTCCCTATTCCGGTACGTTCCTGATCTTCTCGGATTACCTGCGTCCGTCGTTACGGCTCGCCGCCCTGATGGGGATCCGCGTGATTCATGTACTGACGCATGATTCCATCGGCCTCGGCGAAGACGGCCCGACCCATCAGCCGGTTGAACATCTTGCCGCCTTGCGCGCGATCCCGAACGTGCATGTCTTCCGCCCCGCCGATGCAGTCGAAGCCGCTGAATGCTGGCAGGCCGCGCTTGAGCACACCAAGGGGCCCTCGGCGATGGCGCTGACCCGGCAGGGTCTGCCGACACTGCGTGTTGAGCATACCGACGAGAACCTGTCGGCAAAGGGCGCGTATGTGCTGGCCGCAGCTGACGGCGACCGTCAGGCAACGATCCTGGCGACCGGTTCCGAAGTTGAAATAGCGATGAACGCCCGCGACGCGCTGCAGGCCGATGGCGTGCCGACGGCGGTTGTGTCCATGCCCTGCTGGGAGCTTTTCGAGGCGCAGTCCGACGCGTATAAAGCAGACGTGCTCGGCGATGGCGTGAGGGTCGCGGTCGAAGCTGCAATCGGTTTCGGCTGGGAACACTGGACCGGTCCCGCGGGTGGCTTTGTCGGTATGAAGGGCTTCGGTGCTTCGGCCCCGGCAGATGAACTTTACGAACATTTCGGTATCACGGCCGACGCCGTTGCGGCAGCCGTAAAAGCCCGGCTCTAGACGGGTTTCAGAAGAAGTTTGACGAACGTTACGATGTATCAGAACGCAGTATTGGAGGATTAATAAATGGCGGTTCGTGTAGCAATTAACGGCTTCGGCCGGATCGGGCGGCTGACGCTGCGCGCGGCACTCGAAGCAGGACGCAAGGATATCGAGGTAGTTGCGATCAACGATCTCGGCTCAGTGGATATGAACGCATTGCTGCTGCAGAACGACAGCACGCATGGCCGCCTGGCAAAGCCTGTGAAGGTAACCTCCACCGGTATCAATGCCGGTTCCGGCGTGATCAAGGTATTTGCCGAACGCAATCCGGAAGACCTGCCCTGGGGCAAGCTCGACATCGACGTCGTGCTCGAATGTACGGGTATTTTCACCAAGCGTGAAATGGCCGCCAAGCATCTCGCAGCGGGCGCGAAGAAAGTGCTGATCTCGGCACCGGGTACGGGCGAAGACCTGACTGTCGTTTACGGTATCAACGACAACAAGCTGAAGAAGACGCATACGATCGTGTCGAACGCGTCATGCACGACGAACTGCCTGGCGCCTGTCGCCTCCGTCATGCACAAGGCGTTCGACATTCAGCAGGGCTACATGACCACGATCCACGCCTATACCGGCGATCAGCGCATCCTTGATACGCTGCACAGCGATCCGCGCCGTGCACGTGCCGCCGCAGGCTCGATGATCCCGACCTCGACCGGTGCTGCCAAGGCCGTTGGCCTGGTCCTGCCGGAACTGAACGGCAAGCTGGACGGCACATCGATCCGCGTGCCGACAGCGAACGTCTCGGTGATCGATTTCACGTTTATCCCGAAGAAGAAAACCACGGTCGAAGCAGTAAACGCCGCGGCGAAGAAGGCAGCAGCCTCCCCCCGCCTCAAGGGTATTCTGAACATCAACGAGGCCCCGCTGGTCTCGGTCGATTTCAACCATGACCCGGCCTCGTCCACGTTCGACGTCACGCAGACCCAGGTGGTCGGCGGCAAGCTGGTCCGCGTGGTCAGCTGGTACGACAACGAATGGGGCTTCTCCAACCGCATGCTCGATACTGCGGTCGCGATGGGCAAGCTGAAATAGCACCCGCCGAGCGGAACGAACGTAACTGACGGAAATCCCTCATCCTTTATCGGGTGGGGGATTTTCATATCCGGAACCTGAGAGACAAGTGACATGCCCAAGACCCTCGACGACATAGACGTAGCCGGCAAACGCGTATTTTTGCGCGCTGACCTGAACGTGCCCATGCGCGACGGCGCGGTATCCGATGCCACGCGGATTTCGCGCCTGGCGCCGACCATCACGGAACTTGCCGACAAGGGTGCGATCGTGATCGTCGCGTCGCATTTCGGACGCCCGAAGGGTGAGCCTGTTCCCGACATGTCGCTGGCACCCCTGGCCGGGCCGCTTTCGGCGGCACTGGGCGGGCGGAATGTCTCCTTCGCCAATGACTGCATCGGCGCGGAAGCGCAGAAGGTCGTCGGCGCGGCGAAAGGCGGTGATGTCGTACTGCTCGAAAACCTGCGCTTTCATGAAGGCGAGGAACTGAACGACCCGGACTTTGCGGCGGAACTGGCGAAGCTTGCCGATATCTACGTGAACGACGCGTTTTCCGCGGCGCACCGCGCCCATGCCTCAACCGAGGCGCTGGCACACCTGCTGCCGGCTGCGGCGGGCCGGATGATGCAGGCAGAACTCGACGCGCTCGATTCCGCGCTCGGCAGCCCGGAACGCCCCGTCGGGGCTATCGTCGGCGGCGCCAAGGTATCGACCAAGCTCGACCTGCTCGGCAATCTGGTCGGCAAGGTAGACATGCTGGCCATCGGCGGTGCGATGGCGAACACGTTCCTGCATGCGCTCGGCACCGATGTCGGCAAGTCGCTGTGCGAACATGAACTGGCGGATACCGCACTGGAAATTCTGGGCCTTGCTGACGAGGCAGGCTGCCAGATTATCCTGCCGTCGGACGCCGTTGTTGCCCGGGAATTTGCCGAAGGGGCGCCCAGCGAAGTGGTGCCGGTTGGCGCCGTGCCGGGCGATATGATGATTCTCGATATTGGGCCCGGCAGCGCCAATGGCCTCGCCACGAAACTGAGCGATCTCAAAACCCTGGTATGGAACGGCCCGCTCGGCGCGTTCGAAGTCCCGCCCTTCGATGCCGGCACCGTCATGGTTGCCCGCGTTGCCGCCGATCTGACCCGTGCCGGGGCGCTGAAAACCGTCGCCGGTGGCGGCGATACGGTAGCCGCCCTGGTCGCAGCCGACGTGCTGGATGATTTCTCCTATGTCTCGACGGCCGGCGGTGCGTTCCTCGAATGGCTCGAAGGCAAGGACCTGCCCGGCGTCAAGGCGCTGGGGTAACTATCCCCGCGTATTCCTGGCGATAAACGCGTCGATCTCGTCCGCCGTCATCGCGCCCGGGAACATCTCCGCGCGCATGGCGACGCGCTGGGCGCTGATGGCGCGGATGGCGTCTTTCATGCGGGTCATGTCGTCATCTGATTTGATCAGGCCGACGCAGATTTTCGCCTGTTCGGCATAGTGATCCTTTTCGTCGTCATAGATGATTTCCATGGCATGGGCTGTCATGTCATTGACGGTTGAGCCCGAAAGCTTCGCGCCTTCGCGGAACAGGCGTGCGCCGCCGCCCTCCGTAAAGCCGACCGCCGCCTTGGTCAGCTCGTCTTCGACATAGGCACGCCGGATGTCGCCGAGTTTCTTTTCCTCGGCGAGCTGCACCGTGTCTTCCGCCGTGATCTTGCGGCCCATGACGTGCTCGAATATGTCGGCCAGCATGACGTAGTGATTGAATTCTTCCGTCAGCTGGGTCAGCAGGAAATGGTATTCGTGACGATCGATACTGCGATCGACCTCGGGGAAGCGGTCGACCAGGTCTTTGAGCTCCCGGTGCAGACCGTTAAAGAATCCGTCGACCGGATGCAGTTCTTTCCAGAGCTGGGCGCGGAGGTAGAACGCGTGATCTTCGTCGGTTGCACCGTCAAAATAGCGTTTGGCAATCTCGCCCTCGCATTCCCAATAGGGCCATGCCGCATCGACAAGCGCCTGTTCCGTAGTATCTGTCATAAGTACCTCCGTTTCCTGCAAATTATACAACCCCCTATCCGCTGCACAAGATTGCGGTCGGCGCGCGGATTCGCGACAATGGGGCAAGGAGAAAGAAATCTATGATTCACTTGGAAACGGATGTGCTGGTGGTCGGCGCCGGCGGTGCGGGCATGTATGCGGCAATCGCGGCGGCCCGCAATGGGGCGGATGTCATTCTGGCCGATAAAAGCCTTATCAGCCGCGGTGGTGCGACGATCATGGCACAAATGACCACGGCGGCAGCGCTGGGCGATGAAGAGCCCGATAGCTGGGAAAAGCATTATGAAGACACGCTCGAAGCCGGGCGGGGGCTGTGTAACGAGGAATTATCGGCCATTCTCTGCCGCGAAGCCATCGACCGCATCCGCGAAATGGATGACTGGAAAGTCGGGTGGGCGCGTAAAGACGGCAATATCACCGGTGTTATGGCGCCGGGGCACAGCGTGCCGCGCTGCGTCTATGTCGATTTCCTCAATACCGGGCCGGCGGTTGCCAAGTGCCTGCGGACACAGGTTGCGCGGGCCGATAGCGTGATGCGGGTCAGCGGGCTCGCGATTAACGATGTGGTTGTCGAGAACGGTGCGGTTACGGGTGCCGTCGGCTGGAACCTCGAAGACGAGACGCCGGTCACGATTGCCGCAAACGCCGTGATCATCGCGGCAGGCGGGCTGACCCGCCTGTATCAGCGCAACAGTGCGTCGGTGAACATGAACGGCGACGGCTATGCCATGGCGCTGCGCGCCGGTGCCGACCTGATCGACATGGAATTCCCGCAATTCTTCCCCATCGGCCACCTGGCACCGCGCCTCGTCGGGATGGACCCGATCATGTGGGATCCGTTCCGCTACAAGCTCGGCGGGCGGCTGTTCAATGCGGAAGGCGAGGAGTTCCTGCATAAATACGGCGGCGAGGACGCGGAAAAATACACCACCACCCGCGATATCATTTCGTACGGCATCACCAAGGAACACGAAGCCGGACTGACCACCGAGAACGGCGGCGTTCACCTCAGCTTCCAGCACATTCCTGAAGAAAAGCTGCGTGAAGCTTTCGGGCCGGTGATCGACAAGCTGGCGGCCAACGGTATCGATCTGACCAAGGACACGGTCGAAGTCGCTCCCATCGCCCATTACCATATGGGTGGCATTCGCGTGAACGGACAGATGGAAACCAGCATTACCGGGCTCTATGGCGCGGGTGAGGTTGTCGGTGGCGCCAATGGTGCGAACCGGTTGTCAGGCAACGCGATCCCCGAGGCTTTCGTGTTCGGTGAACGGGCAGGGCGGTTCGCCGCTGAATATGCACGCGGCCGCAACCGGGTCTGGTCGGACGCTGCCGCACAGGAACATCTCGACCTGCTGAACACCCTGATCGGGCGTCAGTCGGATGGGTCCGGCGACAAGGCGGCCCTGGGCGAGATGTGGTTCGAACTGCAGAACCTGATGTGGGAAAAAGTCGGCGTGCTGCGCACCGGCGACAAGCTGGCGGCGGCGCTCACGCGTATTCGCGAAATGCGGGTGACGCTGGCCGATATGGTCCCCGCGGACGACGCCGAATTCAACATGACCCTGCAGGACTGGTACGACCTGCGCTCGGCGCTGCTGACGGCGGAATCGGTTACCCTGGCTGCGATTAACCGCACAGAAAGCCGGGGCGCGCATCAGCGTGAGGATTTCGAGGAAATGGATCCGGCACAGGTACACAACCAGCGTCTTCGGCTCGGGGATGACGGTGAAGTACTGTCGGATTACCTGCCCGTAGCAAAAGGAGTGGCAGCATGAGCGCGCCTGTGACGAATAGCGAGAAAACGGCCCCGATCACTATCCAGCGTGGCGCGCCCGGTGAAGAGCCGTGGATGGAAACCTATGACGTGCCGTGGCGTCCGGGCATGTCGGTGCTGGATGCCATCGTCTGGGTCCGAACCCACGCGGATTCCTCCGTCGCGTTCCGCTATAGCTGCGTCAGTGCGAATGCCTGCAAGGAATGCATGGTCGCGGTGAACGGCAAGACGGTCTATGCCTGCACAGAGCGCCTGTCGGAAGATGGCAGCGAGGTCGGACCACTGAAGAACAAGACGCTGATCCGCGATCTGGTGACCGATATTGTCCCGCCGAAGGAAAATCTGCGGACGATTCTGGCTGAGCGGGCGAAGGGTTAGTCGGCCGGGTCAGGCCATCATTTCACCGGCTTAGTCGCCCGCCAGCATCCCATCCACGACTCGCCGTGCCTGCAGCACGCCGGCATCTGCATTGATATCGATCTGCTGCCAGCCATCCGGGGCGGTATCGATACTGCGTTGCTGCGCTGCGAGCAGGCCGACATCTTCGCCGAATGCGGTGCTCGCGGCGATCGCGAGTTTCTCGGTCAGTGCTTCATCATCCAGCCTGAAGTCGCGCGCGTGATGCCAGAAATAATGGCAGGTGCCCTCGGTTTCCGGCGTGATCGTGTGGTTTGAAAATATTGTAATGCCGTGGCTCCGGTCACCGTCCCGTGCGCCGGTCCCGGCATCCGCGCAGCCGACATCGATGACGACATGAACCGGCGCCGTCCAGCTGATGAGCTGCCAACGGTCGACGGTGCCTGGAAAATCGCGGGCCGATGCGAACATCGCAGGTGGAAGCTTGTCCATGATCCACCGGTCGATATGGACCTTGTTTTCTTCGCGACGCGTATCGAGCGGGGCGTCGCTGACGCCGTCGGCGCCCAGGGTAGAGGCATGAACGAACTGGACGTGCGACAGGTCCAGCAGGTTGTCGACGACGAGCTGGTGATTGCATTCGACGTAAAAATAACCGGTATTCGATACCCAGGCCGGATCGTCGTTCCAGTGATAATCCGGGATCAGGCTTTCATCGGCTTCTGCCGGGTCGCCCGGCCATATCCAGATATAGCGGTAGCGTTCGACCACCGGAAAAGCGTGGATCGCAGCTCCCGGCGGTACCTTCGATTGCCCGGGCACCGATACGCAGGTGCCCGTGGTGTCGAATTCAAGCCCGTGATAGCCGCATTGCACCCGGTCGCCGACACGCTGGCCCAGCGATAGCGGCAGGTGGCGGTGACAGCAGCGGTCTTCGAGCGCAGCGGCGGTGCCATCTGATGTGCGGAACAGCACGACGGGTTCTCCGCAGATGGTACGTCCAAGAACGCCGTCGGTGATTTCGTGGCTCTGGGCGGCCACGTACCAGGAGTTTTTAAGGAAGGGCATAATGTGTCTGATTCTCCCTAGCTGGATTGGTTGATCATCTCGACGATCCGTTTCGGCTCGATCGGCAGGTCGCGTACCACCACGCCGAATGGCGATAATGCGTCGTCGACCGCGGAGGCGATGGCCGACGTGACGGGAATCGTGCCGCCTTCGCCCGCGCCTTTGACACCGAGCGGGTTGAGCGGTGTCGGGCTTTCCATATGGATCATGTCGAAATGCGGCACTTCGGGGGCCGATGGCAGCAGGTATTCGCCGAAATTCGTCGTCTGCGGCTGGCCCTGGTCGTCATAGATCATGCGCTCGAACAGGGCCGAGCCGAGACCGTGGGTTGCGCCGCCGGTGATCTGGCCTTCGACGATGGTCGGGTTTATCAGCCGGCCGCTATCGTGGACGATGACATAGTTCAGCACCTGCACATGGCCGGTACCGGGATCGACCTCGACCTCTGCCACGTGAACACCATTACAGTATGTCAGGGTCGGCGGGCTGAAATTGGCTGTCGCTTCCATCCCCGGGTCGACGCCGCCGGGCAGGGAAAAGCCGGGCATACCCTGCACTGCACGGGCGACATCGCCAAGTGTGACCGACATATCCGGCACGCCGCGGACAGATATTTTGCCGTCGGCGATATCAAGGTCTTCTTCGGCCGCCTCCAGCAGGTGGGCGGCAACCTTCAGCGCCTTGTTTCGGACTTCAAGCGCCGCGACATGGACCGATGAACCGGCCGTCACTGCCTGCCGGCTGGCAAATGCGCCAAGACCCAGCGATACCTTGCCGGTATCGCCGGTCACGACCTCGATGTCTTCGATCGCAGCGCCCGTCTGGGCGGCACAGACCTGGGCGAGGGCGGTTTTGAGGCCCTGTCCCTGATCGGTAGCACCTGTGTAAATCACGATCTTGCCGGATGGTTTGATGCGCACGACCGCCGATTCGAACGGGCCACGCCCGGTGCCTTCCACGTAATTTGCGACGCCGATGCCGAGATAGCGGCCTTCCGCAAGCGCGGCTGCCTGCCGCGCCGCGAAATCGCTGTATCCACCGCGCTCCAGCGCTGCATCGAGCGCCGCCGGGTAATCACCGGAATCGTATGTCATGGTCGCGCCGTCGCGGGTTTTTATCTGCGTGTCATAGGGCATGGATTCTGCCGGGATCAGGTTGCGGCGGCGCACCTCCACCCGGTCGAGGCCAAGTTCGCGGGCGATGCGGTCCATCAGCCGCTCCATTGCAAATGTACCTTGCGGCCGGCCCGCACCACGGACCGGTGTCACCGGTGTCATGTTCGTCAGCGCCAGCTTGACGTCGAGGGACATGCTCGGCAGCTCGTAGGGCCCCAGGAAATTGGTCGCCGCATTATAGGGCAGGTTAACGCCATAGGGGGTGTAGGCGCCGTGATCATGCGCCATTGTCCCACGTACGCCGAGCAGCCTGCCATCGGCATTGACGGCGACCTCCATGTCCCATAGCTGGTCGCGCTCCATGGTGGCGGCGGTGAAATGTTCACGCCGGTCCTCGACCCATTTTACGGGGCGGCCGAGGAGCATGGCGGCGAGCGGAACAACCACTTCTTCCTGGTAAAAGACGAATTTGGGGCCGAACCCGCCGCCGACATTCGGTGTCACGACCCGGATACGGTCTTCCGGCAGATCCAGCATCTGTACCAGTATGCTCTGTGCCCGGTGCGCCATCTGTGTTGCCGACCAGACGTTCAGCACGTGATCGCGCGGGTTTAGTTCCGCTGCAACGCCACGGCATTCTATGGCGTGACCGAGGCCCTTGTGCTGGTGAAGTGTTTCGCGAAATACATGCGCGGCGCCCGCGAAGGTGTCATCGGTGTCGCCATAGGCCAGCGTGAACCCGGCAACAAGGTTATCCGCAAAATCGGAATGGGCCGTCGCGGCGCCATCATCCAGTGCCGAGAGGTAATCGGCAGAGACGGGCAGGTTCGAATAGTCGACGAAGACAAGTTGTGCTGCATCCTCTGCGATATAGGGGGATTCCGCGATCACGCAGGCGACGGGTTCACCCACATAGCGCACTTCGCCATCGGCAAGGGTCGACGGGCTGGCCGACAGTTTCAGCGCGCCGGAGGGCTGTTCCACCGGCATGACAGTGTCGGTCAGATGGGGGCGGAGGTCATCCAGCGTATAGACGGCGACCACGCCATCGATGGCGAGGGCCGCCGAACTGTCGATGTCTGAAAAAGTGGCATGGGCCACCGGTGCCCGGACAAAGGCCGCATGCAGCATGCCGGGCAGGTGAATGTCGTCGAGATACTTACCCTTGCCGCGTAGCAATGCCGGGTCTTCTACCCGTTTGATCTTTTCACCGAACACTTGACGACTTTCCCTGTTTCCGCGCCAGAATACCGGGGTAGGGAAGCGCCGTCATCCGTTTAGGTCGAATGAAATATAAAAATGCGGGTGCTTT
>CAJQLI010000083.1 GCA_905479125.1 uncultured Alphaproteobacteria bacterium
GCGTGCGGCCCTTCGTCCGAAGGTGCCCCTTCAGGCAGTTCCGCAGGAAGTACCAGATGCCTTCCTGGCTTTCGATCTTTGCCTGTTCGTCGGTCTCCGACACGTAAACCGACAAAAGGATGCCGAAATCGAACGGTGTATACGTGCGGTCGTATTTCGCCATTGTCTTTGCATAGGCCTGTGCGGCCTGCCGGGTCTGGTCGCCATGGCTCCGCGATGACAGGAAATACGCATATCCGCGTTCGGCGGCGTTCTCCATCGTTTCGCGAGAGCGCGCACCGGGCACCCATATCGGCGGGTGAGGTCTCTGTTCGGGGCGGGGCCAGGCATTGACGTATCGTAGCGGGTATTCCGGCCCTTCATGCTCGAACGGGCCGTCCTCGGTCCATGTACGGGCGATCAGATCGATCGCCTCCCAGAACTGACGCCGTGCACGTGGCGAGGGGACATCGTAGTTGAAGGCTTCCGGCCCGCCGCCGACGGCAAACCCGGCGATCAGCCGTCCACCGGACATGCAGTCCAGCATCGCGTATTCCTCGGCGATGCGGAGAGGGTTCAGATGAAGGGGCAGGATATTTCCGAGTACGACGATCTTGCCGTTCTTCGTGCGCTGGGTGAGGGCGGCCGCTATCATATTCGGCGACGGCATGAGCCCGTATATATTCTGGTGGTGTTCGTTCAGCACCATGCCGTCGAATCCCAGTTCGTCCGCGTAGACAAGCTGGTCGATATATTCCTGGTAGAGGCCCTTGGCCTGCTCGCGGTCCCACAGCGCATTCGGCACCGTCACCCAGCCACTGTCGTATTTTTCGTCAAAGTCTTCCGGCAGATAGGGATATGCCATGAAGTGCCAGCAGAACAGTTTGACCGGATGCATTTGCGCGCCCTCTGTTATGTTTATTGACGATGATTATAGAATGAATGCCGTACAGGGAGGAAACCGATGATTGAAACAAAGGGCATCGTCCATTTTACCATTCCGGTCAGCGACCATGAGAAGAGTGAGATCTTTTACCGTGAAGTGCTGGGTCTGGAGACCGTTCAGGTCGTGCCGCCTGTCGGCATGGTGTTTATGCGCTCCGGCGATGATTTCGTGATCCTGACCAGAAGCAAAACCCCGATCGAGCCGAATCCGGGCAAGGAGTTCTTCGTTCATCACGCCTTTCGGGTCGAGGTAGATCAATACGAGTCTGCCAAGCAGCATCTCGCGGACCACGACGTAGAGATCATTTTCGAGGAAGAGCGCCATGAAGGCGTGTTTCACGGTAAGCAGTGCTATTTCCACGACCCCGACGGAAATGTGCTGGAAATCATCGGGCTGGAGAAAATCGGCGACGGGTTTGCCGCGGACAAGCTTGGTGATGGTTTTTCGCCGTTTTCAAGCGATCCGGGTGCCTAGGACAGTTGCGAAATTGCGGGTTTGGTTTGAGGCCCCAGTCGATCTAGAGAAACGCTGATTTCAACACGTGTCCGATACCCCAGGCGATCGCCGCGGCGGCAAGGCCGATGCCCAGCGTTTCAAGCCCGGACCGGAGCCAGGACTGCGTCGACCACTGGCTTTTGATCGATCCGATTCCGAAGAAAACCAGCCCGGTCAGCGCGATCGCGGTCTCGAATGGATTCGGGAATGAGAAGAAAAACGGGATCAGGGGCGCCAGTCCGCACAGGATAAAGGCTGCAAACGTGCACATCCCTGATTTGACCGGGTCCCGGTAAGTGGTCGGCATGCCGTATTCTTCGACCATCATGGTGTCGACCCAGCGGGTTTTGTCCGACGTGATCACGTCCACCACCCGCTCGAGATCGTCGCCGCTGAAGCCTTTGGCCCGGAAAATCTCGCGGATTTCCATGCGTTCGCCTTCGGGGATCGTTTCGACCTGTTCTTCTTCGTAGGCGCGGTGGCGCCTGTAATCGTCCAGTTCGGCTTTGGTGCCGCTGTAATTACTGGCTGCCATTGAAAACCCGTCGGCAATAATGTTTGCCGCGCCGAGGATCAGGATGACGCGTGTCGACAGATCCGCTCCGACGACGCCTGCGACAATGGCGAAGGTCGTGATGGCGCCGTCGATGCCGCCATAAACCCAGTCACTCAGGTAGGACGTCTTGGGGCCTTCTTCGATGCGGTCGCGGATCGCGTGCGGATGATGTGAATGTTCCATGCCGCGAGTCTATTCCCGAAGCGCTTTCTTGTCGATCTTGCCGACGGTGGTTTTGGGAATATCAGGCCCAATGAAGATACGTTTCGGCATCTTGTACTTGGCCAGGTTCTCGGAGCAGTAGGTCATCAGGTCCTCTATCGTACAACTTTTACCGGATACGAGCGTTACCCAGGCGTGGATGACTTCGCCGTAATAGTCGTCCGGGATACCGACCGCCGCGGCCTCTGCCACATCAGGGTGTGCATAGAGAACTTCGTCAATTTCGCGCGGAAACACGTTATAGCCGCCGACAATGGCCATATCTTTCTTGCGGTCGCGAATAAACAGGTATCGATCTTCGTCAAATTCACCGATATCACCGGTATACAGCCAGCCGTTTCGCAGTGTTCGTGCCGTTTCATCCGGCAAATTTCGATAGCCTGACATTATCTGCGGCCCGCGCGCACGGATTTCGCCGGTTTGGCCCGGTGGCAGGATCGTTTCGCCGGTTTCGAGATCGACGATCTGAACATGGGTTCGCGTGAGCGATATCCCGACTGATCCTGGTTTCTTGGTCCCGATGGCGG
>CAJQLI010000084.1 GCA_905479125.1 uncultured Alphaproteobacteria bacterium
TTCGAACATGTCGACCGTTACTGGAATATGGATGCGACGCAGTTCACGTTCAGCCTGATGTCCCGGTCCAAAGCGATCACCTATGACAATCTGCGCTTGCGCGACAAGGAATTCGTCAAGGCAGTGAATCGGACGTTCTCGGCGGATGTAGCCGAGCGTTACAACGCACCGAAATTGAAGGAAACACCGGTACCGCCGATGTTCGCGCCGATGCAGTTGCGCGACATGCGCCTGGCGAACCGGGTTGTCGTGTCGCCGATGTGTCAGTACTGCGCGACAGACGGCAATCCGGATGACTGGCATTTCAGTCATTATACCAGCCGGGCGATGGGCGGGGCGGGGCTCGTCTTTACCGAGATGACCTGCATTTCACCTGACGCGCGTATCACGCCCGGTTGCACCGGAATCTGGACCGATGAACAGGAAGCGCAATGGAAACGGATCGTTGATTTCGCCCATGACCGGACGGTTGCCAAGATGGCAATCCAGATCGGTCATGCCGGGCGTAAGGGGGCGACGAAACTGGCCTGGGACGGTATCGATCAGCCGCTCGACGAGGGCGCTTGGGAGATCATCGCCGCATCGGCCCTGCCATACCTGAAGAATTCACAGGTCCCGCGCGAAATGACGCGCGATGATATGGACCGGGTGAAAGCTGATTTCGTTGCCGCGTTCGAACGTGCGGCGCGGGCCGGGTTTGATCTCGCAGAACTGCATTGCGCACATGGCTATATACTCGCGACTTTCCTGTCGCCGGTAACGAACAAGCGTACCGACGAATACGGTGGGTCGGTCGAAAACCGGCTGCGTTTCCCGTTGGAAGTGTTCGACGCCTGTCGAGCCGTCTGGCCGGAGAGTCGTCCGATGTCGGTACGTATATCCGCCAGCGACTGGATCGAAGGCGGCACAAGCCCCGAAGACGCTGTCGCTTACGCCCGTGCATTCAAGGCCCATGGGTGCGATCTGATCAACGTCTCGACCGGACAGACAGATCCGGCCGAAAAGCCGGTTTATGGTCGCATGTTCCAGACGCCATTCTCCGAGCAGATTCGTCTTGAAGCCGATATCCCGACCATCGTGGCCGGCAATATCTTCGACTGGGATCAGGTGAACACGATTGTCGGCGCCGGCCGGTCCGATCTTGTCGCACTGGCGCGGACGCATCTCTATAATCCTTACTTCACGCAGCAGGCTGCAGCCTATTACGGGGTGGAGGATGTCGTGTGGCCGGACCAGTACATGTCCGCGAAGTTTGCAGCGTTCCGTCAGTATGAGAAGGACCGTGCCCAGATCGAGGATCTGCGCGAACAGGTCAAGCCGAACTCGGGGGAAGAACGTGGCGGCGCGTCGTTGTTGAACAAATCTTCGGACTGGGAAAGCAAGGGTGCTGCGGTCGGTGCCGCAGCGGGGTCGCAATAGCGAAAAGGTCTTTCACGATCGCCTGATATCGTGGTTTACGTTTCGTTAACGCAGACCGGCAAATATCTCCGGGAAGACGGTCATAGCATCGTCCCATTCAATTCGGAGAAGACGGAGAATGTTTCGGATCTGCTTGGTCTTGGCGCTCGCAGTGGCCGTGTTATCTGCGGGTACGGTGCGTGCCCAGGATGGACACAACAACAGCGTTGCTATGGTGCGAGAGGCTTCAAAACACCCCGCGCTGAGCAAATCTGACATCGAAACAATTTATAGTCTTACCGATCAGCATAGTGTTCCCGTCGGTCCCGAGCGCTTCATTGGCCGCTTCAACCTTATTTTTTTCGGCTATACGGCCTGTCCTGATGTGTGTCCCACGGCGATGACCCATATCACCAGCGTGATGGAAAAGCTGGGTCCTCTCGCGCGTTATGTATTGCCCGTCTTCGTGACATTCGATCCCATGCGCGACACAGCGGAAGTCCTGGCTGAATATGTTTCACATTTTGACGAGCGTATATTGGCGCTGACCGGGACCCGGTCGGCTATCAAGGCTGTCCAGCAAAGGTATGGTGTGCTCAGTATTCCCGGACCGAAAAGCGAGGACGGCTCGTATTTCATTTCCCATACGGCGGCGAAATACCTGATCGGCCCCGACGGCACCCATGTTCAGAGCTTTTCCCATGAGGCTCCGCCGGAACAGATCGCCGGTTATCTTAAAAATATTTTCAGTCGTCTCGGCAAGTAGCGATCCGCTTGCCCTTGACCTGAATATGGCGCCGGTTTAGCGAAGCACTGTCACAAGGGGGATCGCCATGACTATCAAACTCTATGAACTTCTAGGCCACGAAGGTCGCCGCTACAGCCAGTTTTCGTGGCGCGCAAAGATGGCATTGAAGCACAAAGGACTCGAATTCGAAGAGATCCCGCTATTGCTGACGGACAAGGATTCGATTGCGTTTGCGAAGTCGAACAGTGTCCCCGTGATGGTGGACGGTGACGTCATCAAGACGGATTCCTGGGATATAGCAGCCTACCTCGAAGAGGCCTATGCGGATGCGCCGACGCTGTTCGGCGGGCCGATCGGTGCGGGCGTCACGCGGGTGATCAATTCGTGGTGCGACCGGGCCGTGAATGTCGCTCTTGGTCCGCTGATTGCGCGGGATGTTCTGGACGCCGCACACCCGGATGACCGGGAATACTTCAGGGAATCAATGGAGAAGCTCTACAAGCGGACCCTTGAAGAAGTGCAGGAGGGCCGGGAAGATCGGGTGAAAATTCTGTACCGGACGCTCGATCCGATCCGCACGACTTTTCGAAAGGGCCAGAATTTTATTGGCGGTGATGCGCATGGCTATGCCGACTACGTTGTGTTTTCCCAGTTTCAGTGGGCGAGGGTGACAAGTCCCTTCAAGCTGCTTGATGCCGACGACCCGGTCTATGCGTGGCGCGAGCGGATGCTTGATCTCTATGACGGGTTCGCCCGGAATACGACGGCTTATGAGGTCGCGACCTAGGACAGCGTCAGACCGAAAACACCACCGACGAGAAAACAAGGCCGCGATGTCCTGCAGGCATCTCCCGGGTCATGGTGTCATCGACCAGAATATTCTGATACTGGCCTGACGGAAGCTGCTGCTTCTTTTTGTCGTCCTTTTTCTTCTGTCTGGTGATCAGATCGCCGCGCCTGTAGGTCGGCGGAAGGACGGGAACCAGGTTTGATGCAGCATCCATGTATCCGTTCTTTCTAACGGGACCGGCGGCGCTTTGCTGGGGCGCAGCCTGCGGCAGGCCGAGTTTACCGACCGGGGCCGGTATTGCTGCCCCCTGCAAGCCTGGCCCGATCTCGGCTGTCAGGTCCAGCGCGATCCGCGTCAGCGCCGGCATGTCCGGACCCGACGACGCTTCCATGCCATGGATAATCGCCGCATTGCGGATAATCTGTGGATCCAGGTGCTGGAGACCGTCCTCCAGCGTAATGGCGAGTACGCCGGCGGTTTGTGCCGGTTCGGGGCGGGGTTTTACAGGGGCGGGAATGATTGGCGTACCGACCGGCGGCATATCGTTGATTTCAGGCGGCACGAAAGGGGTGCCGGCCGGCAGATCGAGAATCTTTCCGGGGTGTAATCCCGATGGTATATCGAGAACGGGGAGCGAAGCCGCTTCGATT
>CAJQLI010000085.1 GCA_905479125.1 uncultured Alphaproteobacteria bacterium
CTGTCGCGCAGGCGCTTCAGGGAATTGCTGATGGTCGACTGCGTCAGACCCAGATCCGCCGCGGCGCGCGACACGTTCCGCCGCCGCATGATCGCGTCGAACACCACCAGAAGATTGAGATCAAGCCGCCTGATATTTTCCATATCGATATCAGCTATCATATTTGGCCCGGTATTCAAATATCACGATCAGCGTCACAATCCCCGGGAAGTTCAGGGAGACAACAAACAATCATCCCGATCACTCATCAGAGGAAGAATTCATGAACGCAGCAGCAGATGGCGGCGCCGCCGCAATGCCGAAACCCGACGCCAATTCCGAAAACGCCCGCGTTATCACCGCGGATGAATATTTCCAACGCATACGCCACACCCATGTACGCGCCTGCAAGTGGGAAGGTGACGAATGGAAAGCGCTGCTGACGGAGCTCGGGAACGATCCTATCCGCCATGCCGAACGCCGCTTCGTTGCACTCGTGAACGAGGATCATGAAGACCTCGCCGGTGCGTCTCCCGGCATTTTTATCGGTATTCAGATGATCCATCCGGGCGAACACGTGCCGAACCATCGCCATAACTCGGTTGCGATCTATCACTACCTGCAGGGCACAGGTGCCACAACCGTCGAAGGCCAGCGATACGAATTCAAGCCCGGAGATACTATCGTCTGCCCCGCCTGGGCCTATCACGAGCACGAAGCCACCGTCGACGAAGACGTGATCATGTATGTCGCCCAGGACATGCCGGAAATGGCGGCCAAGCGGACCCTGTTTTTCGAAGAACCGATGGGTCTGGAGAACGTGCGGCACATGGTTCAGGGAACCAGCAAATCGTGGAGTGCGACCCGTGACCCAGACGCGGAATAAGGAAGCAGCGCAAGCACATAATATCATTTGATATTGCCCTGCATCGGTTCAGGTGACACAGTATCTGCCTCATAATGATAAGGGGGGTGCCATGTCAGCGACCGATTATAATTACGACGTCTTTACCGGCGGACAGGAAGATTTCCTGGATTTCGCCATGCACGCGCCCAAGGTGACGATGCGGGCGCCGTCATTCGCGCTGGAGGAACTCGCGACCGGCGAGACGATCGAGATGAAGGATTTATGGAAAAAAGGTGTGACGGTCATCGAATTCGGCTCGTTCACCTGACCATTCTGCGCAATCGCCGCGGAGGCCATGGAAGACCTCCACGCGCGTTACGCTGACCGGGCCGTGCGCTCGGTATTCATCTACACCCACGAAGCTCATCCCGGCGAAAACTATCGCCATCACACGTCGATGGACGACAAGCGCGCCAACGCGCAGGCCTTTGTCGATCATTCGAACATCAAACGCGAAATGTTCCTCGACGACCTGGAAGGCTCTGCCCACCGCACCTATGGCGGGCTGCCGAACATGACCTGGATCGTCGGGCGCGGCGGGTTCATTCACTACAAATCCGCCTGGACCAATTCGGCCGATGTCGAGGACGCTCTGAACAACGTGCTCGATTTTCAGGAAAACCGGATCAAGAACCAGTGGATCCCGTTCTATAGCGAGCGCTCTGCATGGAGTGCCCGTCCGATGGATAAGTTCCAGGAAGGGCTGGAGCGCGCGGGACCGCAGGCGGTGACCGACTATCAGGGTATGATCGAACGGAACAAGGCCAAGCGTGCCCCCCCGTCTGAAGACGTCGCGCCCCGGGTTCCGGGCAATTTCTACAAAACCGAGGAAGAGGACGGCGGCAAATAGCCGCTGCCTCGTTCTGCCCTCGACTTGGAGCGACAAAAACCGGACGACTTCCCACAGCGACGCGATGTCTTTCCCTGACCGGAAACGAGCATTCACCCATTTGTTGCCGGCAGTCTTCCGACGCCGCGCACAGTCACCGCCATGGGGATGGCCAACAAGCGCAGACGGCTTGCCAGCTGCGCTGCATTTAACGACAATCCAATGCGCCGAAAGTTATCCCTCGGCACATCCATACCCGGAGCATTGATGACCAATCCGAATCCGCGGCTCAAGATGAAGCGGAATATCGCGCTGCTCGCCCTGTGCCAGGCGGTTTTCAATACCTCCACCGGTGTCGTGCTATCGGTCTCGGCACTGGTCGGCCTGGCGCTCGCATCCAATAATGCGCTGGCGACCTTACCGCAGGCTCTGCAGTGGGAAGCGACGGCAGCGTTTTCGATTCCGCTCGCCTACATCATGCGACGGTTCGGTCGCAAGGCAGGGTTTATCTTTGGCGCGCTGATGGGGTCGGTCGGCGCATTGGTGGCGGCGGTCGCGATTTTTCAGGGATCGTTCGCCCTGTATCTGGTCGCCATCCTGTTTTTTGGCGCGTACACGATCTCAGGTCATTCATTCCGTTTTGCCGCCGCGGAAGTGGCCAATGATAAATGGCGCAGTATTGCCATTTCCCTGGTGGTAGGGGGTGGTCTCGTCGCCGCCTTTGTCGGGCCGGAAATCTCCAAATGGACCCACGACGTCGCGGCGACCTGGCTTGGCAATGAGTCGTTCGCAAGGGCCGTTGAATTTATTTGCGGACCGGCCATTGCCGTCCTGACAGCAGAACCTGGAAGCCGCACCCCGCCCTATCAGTTCGCCAGTACTTTCCTCGTTCTCGCCTTCATTCCCCTGCTTCTGATTGTCGTGGTTTCATTCGTGCGGTTCCCGCCGGTCGTGAAGCAAACCTTCGAGACGACAGGCCGCTCACTCGGCACGATCGCGCGGCAACCCGCGTTCGTGGTCGCCGTCCTGTGCGCGGTAATCGGTTGGGGCGTGATGGTCCTGATGATGGCGGCAACGCCGCTGGCCATGGTGAAAGAGTATGGCTACGCCTATGAAACCGCGGCGCTGGTCGTCCAATGGCACATGTTCGGCATGTACGCGCCATCGTTTTTTACCGGATGGCTGATTGGAAAGATCGGTCTGCTTAACGTTCTGATCGCCGGCCTGGTCCTCTCTCTGGCGGCCGCATTGATCGGATTGTCAGGCCATTCTCTCGCCTTTTTCCTCGTCGCAAATATTTGCGTGGGCATGGGCTGGAATTTTCTTTTTGTCGGCTCGACAGCGTTGCTGACCAAAACCTATCGGCCAGAAGAAAAGAATAAATCCCAGGGTCTCAACGATGCGCTGGTGTTCCAGTCCGTGGCAGTATTCTCGTTCTCTGCCGGTCTGCTGCACAATGCAATCGGGTGGGAATCAATCTGTGTCGTGCTGCTCCCATTCATTACAATCGTCTTCGTGG
>CAJQLI010000086.1 GCA_905479125.1 uncultured Alphaproteobacteria bacterium
CGCATTTCCGGGACCATCAGTGATCCGAGCATCGCCGTGTTCGCCATAGAGGAGCCGGTGAGGGTCGAAAATATCGAGCCGCCGGCGACGGTGAGGTAGCAAAGCCGTCCGGGAAGCCGCCCGAAAATCGCATCCAGCCCGTCAAACACTTTTAGCGCCAGCCCCGTATGGAAGAACAGGGAGCCCATCAGGATAAACATCGGTACAGGGCCGAGGGTGAAGCGGGATATCAGCTGGGTCGAGTTATCCGCGACCTGGATAAGCGCGTTGGCGTCAAAGCCGGTGAATGTGTAAACGGCGATAAAGTTCGTTGCGATGAATGCGAAGGCGACGGGGACGCCCAGCGCCATAAAGCAGATGACCCAACCGAGAAGGAACGCAAAAGCCCAGTACCACTCCATAACTACATCCCCTCCTTGACGTCGGTTCGGCTGCCATACATGTCATCGATGCCAATCAGGTAGCGGATGAATTCAATCGCGACGAGGGCGAAGCAGATGGGCATGGGGGCGTAAATCCACCAGAGCATCAGCTCGATGCTGCGTTCATCGATATTCTCGTCGACATAGGACTCCACCAGCAAAAGCCATGAGTAATAGGCGAGCATCAGCGACCCGGTGATAGCAACCAGATAGGCGATTTTCGCGGTCACCTTTTTGACTGCCGGCGGCAACATGACCGCGACTGCATCAATGAACACGTGACCCTTTATACGGGCGAGCCACGGTGCTGCGAGAATGGTGAACCACAGCAGACCGTATTCCACGACGCCGAGGGTTCCGTCCCATGGCTGGATTCCCACGAGTGGGAGGAGAACGTCCAGCGTAATCAGGACAAATATCGCGAGTACGATAAGCCCTGCGATAAACTTGAATGTGTGTATTAGCCAGTCGTGGGCTATTGATAGTACCTGCACCTTGTATCCCCGCTATGTGCGGACTTGCTGTCCGCTTGGCTTTCAGCTTAGTGGGCATTCTGCGGCGAAACAATACTTTGCCGTATGGGGGATGGACCTGGGGTTAGATTTCCGAGCGGCGCATGCAGTGGATAAACACCAGCAGGCTATCGACAGTTTCGCCGTCATCAGCGAGGGGCAGGATAACGTCCTCGACGCTTTTGAATCCCTGGTTCGGTCCCACATAGGGCGTTTCGGGCAGGAGAGGCTTGCCTGTTTCGATAACATGGGCGCAGTTCTGCCAGATCGTGCTTGGCGCCCTCTGATATTCAATCTCCGAAAACCACGAGCCCGTGTGGTCTTTGAAAAGATGTTCCGCAACATAGGTGCCGATCAGGCGATACCTGAAATCCAGCTCAGGCTCGCGTCTGACATCCAGGATCACGGCATGTGGCATAAGCTTGGGAATGTCGACCGGATCGATATCCGATCGACTTGGAAGGCGATCGCCAATCACTTTTCCGCGCCAGTATGAATAACAATCCTTAACGATAGCGGATTTGAAATCCAGGGTCTCTTCATGCGGATTGATAGCGGGAGTATCAGTCATTAAATTTTATTAAATATACCAATGGCGCAAGACGTTAATGCTTAATCATTATTAGGGGCTTATCAAAAATCAAATAACCCGCGCACTGAATATAATACCGGCGAAAAGTAATATTGTGATAATGGTATTATATTTGTATTTACGTATTCGATTAGTTGTTTTTATTTAATGGTATGAAACTAATCGTATTTTACGGTTCGGGAGATTTTGGTATTCAGCCACCGCATTCGAGGGGGGGGCTCGACTAAGTAAGACCTGCAATAATTGGGCCGTCAGCGGTTTTGTGAACGAACTGATCCACATAGGGGTTACCTGACTGATCGAGATCATCAGGACTACCGCTCCAGACGATGCGACCCCCGTTCATCATCACGACCCTGTCCGCGATATATCTGGCACCGTAAAGGTTACTGGTGATCGATATGACGGTTGCGCCAAGGCTCTTCACATTTTCAAGTATGAGCTCGTTGATCACATTGGTCATGATCGGGTCGAGGCCCGCAGTCGGCTCGTCCAACAACAGGATATCGGGGCTATCAGCCAGTGCGCGCGCAATGCCGACGCGTTTTTGCATGCCGCCTGATAATTCTACGGGGTAGAGCAGGGCTGTATCCCTTGCCAATCCCACGGCCGCTAGCTTTTCGCCTGCAACCTCTATTGCATCCTGTTTACTGAGCCTCGTGTGTTGCCGAAGCCGGAAGGTAATATTCTCCCAAACCGTCATGCTGTCGAACAGGGCCGAACGCTGGAACAGTACCCCGATCCGGGCGATTTCAGACCGCTCCTTATCGCCGATCCCGATGGTTTCCTGGCCCCGAATCAGGATGCTTCCGGTATCGGGGCGGAACAGGCCGGCTATTGTCTTGAGCGTTACCGTTTTGCCGGATGCGGAGGGGCCAATCAGGACGACGGATTCGCCGTCTGCGACGGATAATTCAAGGTCCTGCAGCGAGAACGTTTCATCGAACCGGCGGGAAACCCCTGTAAGTGCGACCTCCGCAGGGGCCTCGACGGATTTGGAAAGAGAAGACATGCGCCGATATTAGCGCATTGCGACGCGGTCAGGCGTTCTTTTTGTTGCGTCGCTGACGGGCCAGGAAGAACAACCCGGCCGAGAATATTACGAGCGCGCCCGGCGCGTGTACTTCGGTACTTCCAATCGGTCC
>CAJQLI010000087.1 GCA_905479125.1 uncultured Alphaproteobacteria bacterium
GCCCGCGTCTCCGCTGTCCTCTTCCTGTTCGCCTTCCGTTCTCTCCTCCTGCTCGCGCTCTTGGCCCTCCTCCACTTCTTCGCCTTCCCCCTCCGGTGGAGCATCACCTTCAAGGTTCTCACCCTCACCTTCTTCCTGTTCCTGTTCGCCTTCGCCGGATGGTCCGCCATCAGCGTCAGAAGCCGAACCCGTCGTCGTATCCTCTTGCTGCTGCTTTTGCTGTTGCGCCGGGGAAGGCGGAAGAACAGTCGTGATGTTACTGCCGTAGAGGTTCTCGAGCTGATTGGCAGGTATAACAACTGGTGCAGCCGGTGCCGTGAACGCGCTCGACAGGCTCGTCGTCTGGAACGGAACAGACATAACCTGCGTACCCGCAGAGTTACTCACTGCAATCTGGCCTACACCACCATCAGCATCAGGTAACAGTGTGATCGAGTTTGAGGACCCCTCCGCAGCAGCCTTACCAGCAACCGTCGTCCCCCGGATACCAATAAGCGCAACAGGCGTCTTAACAACCATCGCGTCGTCACCAGCCTTCGCAACCTGGCCAGACACAAAAGAAAAAACATCCTTAACAACGCTGAAAGAACTGCTCGAGGCACCGTTGTTCGATGGATCGTAGATCATCTCGTCGATGACCATCCTTCCGCTCTCTCCAAGCGAAAAACTCGTATCATCAACAAACTTGATACCGATATTGGCACCCGCGTCCGTCTTGATAACGTCGCCGGAGAAAACAGCCGTACCCTTCGATGCCTCAACCGTCGTACCGTCCGTCCTCGTGAGGGTGACCGTTCCAGACAGCTTCTCAACGGTACCAATCGAAGACGCACCAGGCGCCTGCGCTAACTGACCAAATTGCGTAAACTGCCCAGGCGCAAAAGGACCCGCAAGCTTGACCGCGAGAGAACCATCGATAACCAAGTGACCGCTCTCCGTCGTCAGATCCGGTGATTTACCAAAAGTGAAAAAGTTCTTTACGACAACCGTCGTATCACCTTCCGACAACGACAGATGAGGACCCATACGGACAAAATCCGCAGATAAAAGAAAATCACCGTGCGGTACGCGCACAGTCCCAACACCCGAAGTATCCAGATACTCCCTAGCCGATGAAGACTGTACCGCCTCAGAACGTCCAAAAATTACGCCCGGTAAAGACATCTTTTATCCGACCCGTCACATAGCGTGAATAGTAACCGACGGTTATACCTTTTTTCAATTCCGGTTTAATGACCCACAAGGGGATCCTGATAATCTAGAAACAACACTCAAATAATAACAGCCCCCGCCGATTTCCTTTAATACCGATTTTGACACGCACTTTAGCCTAGGATTCGACTTCGAAAGTGCTCACACCGCCTGTTTCCCACAACACATATCACTGATACAGTCGATCAAAGATATCATCTCGGCATCCATCAGTGCCCGATACAACATAACCCGGTCTTATCCTTTTCCTCAGCCAATACTTTGATGTTCTATCGACCGCAAATGGAGAGGCTCTGAACACTCTATCAAATGCAAAAGCCTAACCATTGGGTAGCGATCCACCCTAAACACATCCCGCACTCGCAAAACGCCTCGAACGTTTCACCGATTTCCAGTATTTTTACGCAATGACCGACACATCTCCCAAAGAACGCCCGGCCATCGATGATCTGCTTGAGGTTATGGCCCGTCTCCGAGACCCGGAAAACGGCTGCCCATGGGATCGAGAGCAGACATTTTCCACCATCGCACCCTACACAATTGAAGAAGCCTACGAAGTTGCAGATGCCATCGAGACCGGCGATGTTGACCAGCTGGAAGATGAACTGGGCGACCTGCTTTTCCAGGTCGTATTTTATGCTCAGATATCCGTTGAAGCTGGCGGGTTCGATTTTGACGGCGTAGCCCGGCGGATTGCCGCAAAAATGCGCGACCGCCACCCCCATGTCTTCGGCGGGGGGGAGAACGAGCGGACGTCAGTCAGCCAGACAATCGCCTGGGAAGAACAAAAGGCCACCGAACGCGCCGCCCGCGCCGCCAAATCGGGTCGTAAACCGAGCGCTCTGGACGGGGTGGCACTCGCTCTACCCGCGCTGATGCGGGCGCAGAAACTTCAGAAACGTGCGGCTCGTGAAGGGTTCGACTGGGAAAACCTCCCGCCCGTGATAGCCAAGATCCACGAAGAACTCGAGGAGGTTGAGGCTGAAATATCGGCAGGTTCGGGCCAAGACCGTTTGCAAGACGAAGCCGGCGATCTTCTGTTTGCCTGCGTCAATCTCGCGCGCCACCTCGGCATCGATGCCGAGATGGCCCTCCGCGACGCAAACGCAAAGTTCGACCGGCGTTTTCGTGCTGTCGAGGACGGCCTTCGTCGGAAAGGTAAATCCTTAGCGGAGGTGGATCTTGACGAAATGGAAACACACTGGACCGCCGCAAAAGCCACGGAGTAGCGGCTAACGTGCGGTCCTATTTGCGTCCCATAATGTAAAATTCGTCATTGGGCCGCATCGATGTGAAATTCGCCATCCGGTTGGACATCCCGAAAAACGCGGTGATCCCCGCAATATCCCAGATGTCGTCATCCGAAAACCCATGACCACGCAACGTTGCGAAGTCTTCTTCACCCAAGGAATCCGCCTCGTTCGATACCTTCAAGGCGAAATCCAGTATTGCCATCTGGCGTGGCGTGATATCCGCCTTGCGATAGTTGATCGCCAACTGATCAGCAATTTTCGATTGTTTTGCCCGTATTCTGAGGGCTGCCCCATGCGCGACGACACAATATTGGCAACGATTGTCGCTGGACGTGACGACGACAATCATTTCTCGGTCGACCGCCGTCAGTCCGCCGTCCCGCAGCATCAAGGCGTCATGATAGGCCATAAACGCCCGCAGTTCGTCTGGGCGATGCGCCAGAACCAGAAAAACATTCGGAACAAACCCTACCTTTTCCTGTACCGCAAGGATCATTGTCCGGAGGTCTTCGGGTAGATCGGCTATCTCGGGCACCGGAAACCGACTTATAGGTTTTTCTGTCATGTAATTTCCACCATCTAGCCGAACGGCACCCAGGCTTTCTGAACCGCCGGGCGCGCTTCGATCGCATCGTGCCAGCGTTTGACGTTCGGGTAATCGTCAAGGCCAATATCGTTAACGCCGTGAATATGAATATCGGGATAGACGGCGATATCGCACACGGAATAGTCACCGATTACGTATTCGTTTTCAGCCAGTCGCTGGTCATACATGCCGAGCATTTCGCGCATCACGCCTTCGTAATGTTCCTTGGCACGCGGGACTTCTTCGCCGAGCCGGATCCAGAACAGGCCGTATTGCTGGGCGAGCGTCGTAAACTGCGCCGAGCCGTAAAACAGCCACTGATCTGCTTCGACCTGCTTCACCGGGTCGGACGGATACAGGCCGTTATCGGCTTTCTGTCCAAGGTATTTGAGGATCGCACCTGATTCACAGAGCGTGACGGTCTGACCGCCGGGACCGTCATGATCAATAATCGCCGGGATTTTGTGGCCGGGGCTGATCTTCAGGAATGCCGGTTCGAACTGCTGCTTTTCACGGATGTTCACGGGCTTGAGCTCATATTCCAGTCCGCTTTCCTCCGCCATCTGACGCGCCTTGTAGCCGTTATCGGTCATCCATGTGTGAAGTTCGAACATCTTGTTTTTCCCTTAGTCATTTTTCAGATTGAGTATCAGGCTCGACGTATCGTAGCGGCTGCCGCCTTTGGCCTGAATTTCGGCGTAAAACTTGTCCACCATCTCTGCCACCGGCAGCTTGGCGCCATTGCGTTTCGATTCATCGATACAGATGCCCAGGTCCTTGCGCATCCAGTCAACGGCGAAACCGAATTCGAACTGTCCATCGACCATGGTGCCGGCGCGGTTATCCATCTGCCAGGACTGTGCTGCCCCGCCCGACATGACCTCTGCGGCGCGTTTTGCGTCCAGCCCTGCGGCCATGGCGAAATTCATCCCTTCAGACAACGCCTGTACCAGGCCTGAAATACAGATCTGATTGACCATCTTGGTGAGCTGACCGGCCCCCGCCTCGCCCATGCGCATGACTGTCTTGCCGTAACACTGCATCACAGGTTCTGCCGCATCGAACGTCGCCTCATCGCCGCCGACCATTACCGTCAGCGCACCGTTTTCGGCCCCCGCCTGACCACCGGAAACCGGGGCATCGAGAAAACCAAGGCCACGCTTTGCGGCTTCTTCTGCAAGTTCGCAGGCAACCACGGCAGAGGTCGTCGTGTGATCGATCAGCACGGCGCCCTCCTTCATGCCGGCGAAGACACCGGTTTCACCCAGCACAACGCTGCGCAGGTCGTCATCATTACCGACGCAGGTCATCACGTAATCCGCACCATGTGCCGCTTCTGCCGGTGTCGGATGTGCGGTTCCCGCATATTCCTGTGCCCATTGGGCAGATTTTGTCGCGGTCCGGTTATAGACCCGCATCGGATGCCCCTTGGCGGCAAGGTGTCCTGCCATCGGGTAGCCCATCACGCCCAGGCCGACGAATGCGGCCGCTGCCTTGTCACTCATATCAGATTTCCCGTTTCGGAATTTCAGGTATCGGACCGACAGTATACCGCCTCGGCGGATTACTTGAAGGTGGCGATAGCCTCCTGGATCGGATTTTGCAGCACTTCCCATGCCTCGGCATCGGTCGCGAGCAGGATACCGCCCTCGCCCGGCTTCCCGGCAAGGTAAGGCGTCCCGTCAAGGCACCGGTTATAGCCGCCCGCCTCCGTATGCAGCAGCCAACCCGGCGCATGATCCCATGCCCGCACGCCACGGTAATGGGCAAAATGAATATCGCCGTTCACCAGCGCGCAGTAATCGACCGCGATGCAACGGGTCGACGTCACCCGCGCGACCTGGTCCGGCAGGTCCGTGTGCTTGCGCATATAGCCGCCGAGCGAGCCTTCCATATCGGCCATGTCGCGCGGAGATGGCTCTATCCGCAGGCGCTCACCGTTGCGAAACGCCCCTGCCCCTTTTTCACAGACATACATGTCGTCATCGACGGGACGAAATATCCAGCCGCCGATGGTTTCACGCTTCAGCACCAGCGCGACCATTACGCCGAAATCTTCGCTGCCCCGCGCAAAGTTGGAAGTCCCGTCTACCGCATCGAGCACCCAGACCGGAGCATCACCGTCCAGCAGCTCCAGCGCTGCAGGGTCATCCTCGATCATCTCTTCCCCGACAACGACCGAGCCCGGCAGCAATGGCGGCAATTCACGCAGAAGAAACGCCTCGGCCGCGACATCTGCCGCCGTCACGATTGACCCGGGACGCTTTTCCCATTTTTCGTCGTGTGACAGTGTTTGGAACCGCGGCATGATTTCAGCGGCCGTGATCTCACGAATGAGGGTTTCGATTTTATCTGAGGGGGGAATTGAGATCATCATATTCCGTTTATACCCCGCCCGGCCGCTTCGTGCCGACTCGATAGCCTAAAAAGAAACCGCCGCGGAAATTAATCCACGGCGGTTCTTTTCGTTCCGTAAGCGGGAACGGCTGACTTACATCATGCCGCCCATTCCGCCCATTCCGCCCATGTCGGGCATCGCAGGCATTCCGCCGCCGCCTTCGCTCGGCTTCTCAGCGACCATCGCTTCGGTCGTGATGAGA
>CAJQLI010000088.1 GCA_905479125.1 uncultured Alphaproteobacteria bacterium
GCGGGCTTCGTAGACGGCGCGAAAACCTTCAGTGATCAACAGCCCGGTTCTTACCCCTTTGGCTTCGAGAATGGCATTGGTGGCAACGGTCGTCCCGTGCACCAGCGACGCGACGTCACCGGGCAGGACCCCCATTCCGAACAGCTCTTCGAGGGCATCCATGACAGCGTTCGAGGGATCCGTCGGATCCGACGACACTTTCGCCACCCGCAATTCACCACTGTCGATTTCGAACGCGATCAGATCGGTAAAGGTGCCGCCCGTGTCGATCCCGACCATCCACGAAGGCATGGCTGTGGCTCCCTGTTTAAGTGGTGGACGCGGCGTCTATATGAACGTGTACGGCTTCCGGGCCGTCGATGACCTCACGTCCGAGCACTTTCACGGCCATATCCGCCTGATCGACAGGATAATGATGGGTGCACAGCTTCTTCAGTGTGTCTCCCTTGCGGCGGATAATATCGATGGATTTCTCGACCGACGACCAGCTTGACGAAAGCACCCCGAGCATCGCGATTTCCTTGGTAATCAGCTTGTCGGAGATAAAACCGGGTATCGGCGCGAAGCTTTTAAGCCCGGCGACGACAACCTTGCCGCCCGGCCGGACCATTTCGATCGCATCGGTGATCGGCTTGGTCGCAAAAGCCGAGACATCAACGACGATGTCGGCAAGTTTTCCATCTGTCAGTTCGATCACCTGCTCGACGGGATCATGATCGTCGATAACGACCGTCGCATCCGCGCCGAGTTCACGGGCCAATGACAACCGCAGCGTATCGCTCTTCGTGCCGGTAACGATGATCTGACCGGCACCTGCTTCACGGGCGGCAACAACCGCCAGAAGACCACGCTGTCCGGGGCCTTCGATGACGATGGTGTCGCCGATACCCGTCTCGGGACGTTCGACCGCCCACCGGACCGCATTCGACATCGGGTTGAACAGGCTCATGATATCAGTCGGCACGTCGGACAGTGCCTTGTGCAGCGTGGCACCGGGGTGCAGATACATATGGGTCGCATAGCCGCCCCACAGATGCGGCGCGTTGTTGAACCCCATACGCAGACCATAGCCCATGCCGTTTTTGCACAGCACCGGGCGACCGACCTGGCACTGGAAACACTGGCCGCAGGGAATCGAGGCTTCGACCGTGACCCGGTCGCCCTCTTTCACGTCCCAGCGCTTGGCGGCTTCTGGCCCGACCTTGTCGATCCAGCCGAGGATTTCGTGGCCTGGAATAATCGGACGGACAGCCCAGGGCGTGTTGTCGAGATGGCCGAGATACTGTTCCCAGTCTGTCCCGCACAGGCCCGCCGCCTCTACCCGCAGGATACCTTCATCGGGGCCGATCTCTGGAATTGCGACTTCTCGGTAATCGAACGTGCGCGGTTCCGTCAGCACCGCGACCCTGGCCATCTCCACCATGTCTTATCCTCCCGCTGCGGCTGTACGCCGCTTTTTCCTTAGATTGCTAACGATCCTGCCACCGGTACGATCATCATGCAACGGGATGCGGGTATTCAGCTTCGGGGCTTTCGATACGGCACTCTGTTCCCCTATAGTTGGTCCAATAATCAGACAGGGAAACGTTCGATGACAAAACCATGCGCCGGGCCAGTGCCGGCCCTACCCCCGAAGCTGAAAGCCCCGCCGGGCGCCTGCGACACTCATGCGCATATCATTGGTCCCTTCGACCGGTTCCCACTCTCGGAGGAACGTGGATACACGCCCCCCGTCTCCGACCTCGCCGCCTTCGAGGCCTTCCAGAAAACCCTCGGAATCGACCGCGCCGTCATCGTCCACCCGAGCTGCTATGGCACAATGATGGATATCACCGTCGATGCGGTGACCCGGATGGGTGACCGCGCCCGCGGTATCGCGGTGGTCGAGCCGACGATCACCGATGCTGAACTAGACCGACTGAACGAAGCAGGCTTTCGCGGCCTGCGTTTCACGACGCTGCTTAAAGGCGGCGCCGATGTCGGCGGAATAACGGCAATGGCGGAACGCATCAAACGGCTCGGCTGGCACATCCAGATGTTTATAGATGCAGAAAACCAGCTGCTGGACCTGTTACCCGCATTGAAAGCGCTACCGGTTGATCTGGTCCTTGATCATATGGGCCATTTTCAGCCGACTGCCGGTGTCGATCACCCGGCGTTCCGAGCAATGCTGGACCTCGTGAAGGACGGAAGATGCTGGGTCAAACTGTCCGGTGCCTATCGCGCATCACATGCTGCCCCGGGCTGGGACGACATGACTGATTATGCGACTGCGTTGATCGAGACACGCCCCGACAGGATGGTATGGGCAACGGACTGGCCCCACGTCATGCTCTGGGACAAGCCGATGCCCGAAGGCGCCGACCTGCTCGACTGGGCATTGTCCTGGAAGATCGACGACACCACGATGAAGCAGATATTGGTCGACAACCCGGCGGAGCTATACGGCTTCTAGATAACGATCAGGCTGTTTTCGCCAAAGGCACGATACATTCAGCATCGTCATTGCGCACGTTATTGACCCGCGTCGAGACCCGGTAAAAAGCCATATCATCGGCCGGAAACGCCCGGATCACGTTCGCCGCCTCTGCCGGGGTCCCGGTGAGCCAGCGATCGAAATCTGCCGGGTCGACGATGACCGGCATCCGGTGATGGATCGGGGCGATTTTCGTATTCGCGTCCGTCGTGACGATTGTATAGGTCTCTATTGTCTCGCCCGCATTATCGGCCCCATCGGGGGCCGTCCACGTTTCCCATAATCCAGCAAACACAAAAGGTTTGCCGCCCTGGAAACCGATCCGGAAGGGCTGCTTGATATAGCCCTCCTTTCGCCATTCATAAAAGCCGTCAACGGGTATGAGACAACGGCGTTCCTGATAAGCGTTGCGGAAAGACGGCTTCTGCGCCACGGTTTCGCCCCGCGCGTTGATAAGCCTGGATGCGCCCGCCATGTCCTTTGACCATGACGGGATCAGCCCCCAGCGCAGCATATCGATTTTACGCCCCCCCTCACCGTCGGCCCGGACGACCGGCGCCATCTGGGTCGGCGCGATGTTGAAACGCGGCTCCAGATTCGGTGTGACGCTGAAATTGATCAATGTCCGCAGCATCTCGGGCGTAATGGTGAGGGTATATCTTCCGCACATAACATCATTTTAGCCGATCAATAGCATCCGCGCCCGTATTGTCGCTTTCTCCGCGCGGCACTATGATGCAGCCCAGTATATGGGAGTTTCCTTGGCTTTTTCAGACAATGAGCGTTTCGCGCTGATGACAGCTGCGACCGAGATCGCAGATCGTGCAGGGGAAGTGATTCTCGAAGTCTATGAGACCGACTTCGACGTTCGCCACAAAGGCGACAATTCACCCGTCACCGAAGCAGATGAGCGCGCGGAGGCGCTTATCCTTCCTGCCCTGCGCGAGCTCCTGCCGGGCATCCCCGCAATCGGCGAAGAGGCCGTCTCCCAGGGCAATGCCGAGGTTGTTGCCGGCGATGTATTCTGGCTCGTCGACCCGGTCGATGGCACGAAGGAATTCCTCCGCCGAAGCGGTGAGTTCACCGTCAATATCGCGCTGGTCGAAGACGGCGTTCCGATACTTGGCGTGGTGACGGCACCGGCCCTGAATCGCGGGTTCCGGGCCTGCGGCAAAGGCACCGCAGAATGCCGCGAAGGGGATGGCAACTGGCAATCGATTGCGGTCAGATCCATTCCTGCCGACGGCGCGACCGTTGCATCCAGCCGGTCCCATGGAGACCGCGACAAAATCGAAGAGCTGCTTTCGGGCATGAATATCCGGGAACATGTTACGGCAGGCAGCTCCCTCAAATTCTGTCTCCTGGCGGAAGGGACTGCGGATGTTTATCCGCGCTACGGGCCGACATCAGAATGGGATACGGCAGCCGGTCATGCAGTCCTTAGCGGTGCGGGCGGCAGCGTCCGCTTGTTCGATGAAACCGAGCTGCCCTACGGAAAATCCGGCTGGCGCAACCCGGAATTTATCGCCCGCGGCGCCCAGTGACTGGAAGTCCAGTGACCGGAATCCCAGTGACCGGAATCCCAGTGATCAAACCGGCGACGCCGGAAACAATTACCCGCGCTGCATCCCTGCTGCAGTCGGGTGCGCTTGTCGCCTTCCCAACCGAAACCGTATACGGGCTGGGGGCCGACGCGACATCCGATGATGCCGTCGCTCGCATTTTTGACGCCAAGCAGCGGCCCACGTTCAATCCGCTGATTGTTCATGTCATCGACACCGAGGCTGCCTCCGCAATAGTGGACTTTACCGAGCCTGCCCGTCGTCTTGCGGAAGCCTTCTGGCCGGGGGCGCTCTCGCTCGTGTTACCGCGCACAGACACGTCCACCATATCGCTACTGGCCAGTGCAGGTCTCGACACGTTAGCCGTGCGGGTGCCGGACCAGCCAACGGCGCAGGCAATTCTGGCCGCCAGCGGCATACCGGTCGCCGCGCCAAGCGCAAATGCATCAGGTAAAATCAGTCCGACCCGGGCATCACATGTGGCGGACTCGCTGGGTGATGCAGTTTCGCTGATCGTGGATGACGGTCCTTGTCCGATCGGCGTTGAATCCACCGTGGTCGATTGTAGCGGTATCACGCCGGTCCTGCTGCGCCCGGGAGGTATAACTGCGGAACAGATCGAGGCCGTTATCGGGCCAGTCACCATCGCGACGGATAATAACGAGGCTCCGTCCTCGCCGGGGATGCTTGAAAGCCATTATGCGCCGGAGGCCCGGCTTCGCCTGAATGCGACCTCCCTGCAGAACGACGAGGCGCTCCTGTCATTCGGAAACCATCACCTGACGGGATTTACGACCGAGCGCAATCTCAGCCCTGCAGGCGACCTGCGTGAAGCCGCGGCGAACCTGTTTGCGATGATGCGGGCGTTGGACTCCTCGGAGGACGCGATCGCGGTGATGCCGATCCCGGACCAGGGAATCGGCCGCGCCGTTAACGACCGGTTGCGGCGTGCAGCCGCGCCCCGAAATACCGTATAATCCGCCCACCGGTTAGCGCTTGACCTCTTTGCCGGAAAACCGCACATGATTTATGTGTGATCCAGGAATTCAGGATACCAACCCCATGACCGCTACCGCCCTTCGCCAGATCGACCAGTCCATCCTCGACCGGATCCATGCCGTTGTCGGGGATGCCGGTGTGATCACCGATGAGAACGACAAATCGCCGTTTTTGAACGACGAGCGCGGCTACTACACGGGCCGCTCGCCAATGATCGTCCGACCGGCATCGACCGAGGAGGTGTCAGAGGTTGTGCGCATCTGCCATGAAACCCGTACACCGATTGTGCCCCAGGGCGGCAATACCGGCCTGTGCGGCGGGGCGACGCCCTACGAGCATGGCGGCGAGATTGTCATGTCACTGACCCGCATGAACAAGGTGCGCGAACTCGACGTCCTGAATTACGCAATCACGGTAGAGGCCGGCGTGATCCTCGCCGATGTTCAGAAAATTGCCGAGGAAGCCGACCGCTATTTCCCGCTCAGCCTCGGCGGAGAAGGCACGGCGCGGATCGGCGGCAACCTGTCCACCAACGCCGGCGGCACAGGTGTATTGCGATATGGCCCGGCGCGGGATTTATGCCTTGGGCTCGAAGCGGTCCTTCCGGACGGCCGTATCTGGAGCGGTCTGACGGGGCTCCGCAAGGACAATACGGGGTACGATCTGAAACACCTGTTTATCGGCGCCGAAGGCACCCTTGGCATAATCACCGCCGCCTGCCTCAAACTGTTCCCGCGCCCCGCAGATATCCAGACATCATTCGTCGCCGTAAGAGATCAGCACGCCGCGGTCGAACTCCTTGCGCGAGCGCGCCGCATTACGGACGACCGGGTGATAACGTTCGAATACATGCCGCGCGAGGCTATCGAATTTTCCCTGAACCATATCGCCGACACGCGTGATCCGATGCAGACCGTATACCGCCACTACGTGATGATGGAACTCGCAGCCGGTGAAGGATCAGCGGCGGGGTTGCGCGAGATGGTTGAAACAGTGCTGGGCGAAAGCATGGAAGACGGAGTCGTCCTGGACGCGGCTATCGCCGAAAGTGGTAAACAGGCCGCCGATTTCTGGCGCATCCGCGAAACGATCCCCGAGGCACAGAAGTTCGAAGGCGCCAGCTCCAAGCATGATATTTCGGTACCGGTATCGAAGGTCGCCGATTTCCTCGTCGAGGGTATCGCCGAACTCGAAGAACTGGTCCCCGGCATCCGCCCCTGTGCATTCGGTCATGTCGGTGACGGTAATGTACATTTCAATATGTCCCGCCCCCTCGACATGACGGATGACGCCTTCCGCGCGCTCGAGCCCGAAATCCACAAAGCGGTCTATGATCGTACTGTTGCCATGGGCGGATCGATCAGCGCCGAGCATGGTATTGGCCGGCTGCGGCGCGGCGAGCTCGAAACATACAAATCCCCGGTCGCCATGGATGTCATGCGGGCGATCAAGGCAACGCTGGACCCGAACGGGATCATGAATCCCGGCAAAGTACTCTAGGAGATTCAAGATGGCTGAATACACCGCACCGCTCCGCGACATGCAATTTGTCATCGAAGAACTGGTCGGACTCGAACATATTACCGCCCTGCCCGGTTACGAGCATGCAACGCCGGATGTGGTTCACGCCATTCTCGAAGAGGCCAACAAGATGGCACGCGATGTGCTGTCACCGATCAACCGGACCGGCGACATCGAAGGATGCCGCCTTGAAAACGGTGTTGTCGTCACACCGACAGGATTCAAGGAAGCCTATCAGGCTTATGTTCAAGGCGGCTGGAACGGCCTCCAATTCGATGAAGAAATTGGCGGCCAGGGCCTGCCGATGCTTGTCGCTACGCCTGTCTTCGAAATGTGGGATTCCGCGAACCTTGCCTTCATGCTCGCCCCGGTCCTCACGATTGCCGCGGTTGAATGCCTGGAAAAGTTCGGCAACAAGCAGCAAAAGGAAACATGGATGCCCAACCTGGTGACTGGTGAATGGACCGGCACCATGGGCCTCACAGAACCCAATGCCGGATCCGATGTCGGGGCGCTGCGAACCCGCGCCATACCCGAAGACGGACACTACCGGATCAGCGGACAGAAGATTTTCACGACATGGGGCGAGCATGACTGCGCCGACAACATCGTCCATATGGTTTTGGCGCGCACCCCCGATGCACCGCCCGGCACCCGAGGGATATCCCTGTTCATCGTGCCGAAATTTCTCGTCAATGACGATGGATCGCTCGGTCAGCGCAATGATCTTCGGGCGGTATCGCTTGAACACAAGCTCGGCATCCACGGCAGCCCCACATGCGTGATGCAGTTCGGCGAAAATGACGGCGCCATCGGCTACCTCGTCGGCGAGGAATGCCGCGGGATGGAATACATGTTCGCAATGATGAATTCTGCCCGGCTCGCCGTCGGGCGCGAAGGCGTCGGTATTGGTGAACGTGCTTATCAGCAGGCCGCTGATTATGCGCGTGACCGCGTTCAGGGCAAGGACATGGCGAACCCCGTGCTCAGCGAGGTGCCGATTATTCATCACCCCGACGTGCGCCGGAACCTGCTGACTATGCGTGCACTGACAGAAGCAACGCGCGCACTCGGCTACTACGTCGCCGCCAAGCAGGATGTTGTGCGGAAACATCCTGATGCCGAAACCAGGGCAGCCGCACGGGCACGCGTCGACCTTCTTGTCCCCATCGTCAAAGCCTGGTCAACCGATAGCGGTGTCGAGACCGCGTCGCTGGGGGTCCAAATTCATGGCGGCGCCGGATTTATCGAAGAAACGGGTGCCGCCCAGTATTATCGAGACGTCCGGATTACCCCGATTTACGAAGGAACGAACGGTATTCAGGCGCTCGATCTCGTCGGTCGAAAGATCCTGCGCGACCGGGGTGAAGCGCTTCAACATTTTATCGACGAGATCCGCGACACAGAAATTCAGGACCCGTTGATTGCCGATGCGATGTGGTCGGCACTCGACGCACTGAAGGTCACGACCGACTGGATGATGGCAGACCCAGGCGACGACCCCCGCATCGCTATGGCGGGTGCAACACCTTATCTCAGCGCTCTCGGCCTTATCACCGGTGGATGGTTAATGGCCAAGGCGGCCAATATCGCCGCATCTGCCGAAGGTGAAGATGATTTCTACAAGGCTAAACGCGTCACCGCCCGGTTTTATGCCGCAAATCTGCTGCCCCAGGTATCCGGCTTTGCTCAGGCTGCCAGAGCCGGTTCCGACGATATTATGGCGCTTTCCGCAGAAGCGTTCTGACCCCTCCGAATCCGCTTGCAAGTGCAGTCTAAAGGCGCGATAAGGCGCGACTTTTTGATGAACCCATACCGGGTGCCCATGCACCTGCGAGGAGGCCCGATGGATGGAAAAGTCCGCACTGTTTACTAACCCGGTTTCGGCGGCAGCTGCCGGTGGCGAACCCCTTATCGAGCGGGCTACCAGCGCCCAGGCACACATGCACCCGCAACCCGCCAACGATGTGCGGGACTTTCTTATCCATAAAGACGGGCAGACCTATGCAGGCGCCCATCTCCTTGTCGATTTCTGGGGCGGCTCCAGGCTGAACGATGCCGACCTCATGGCAATGGCGCTGCGCGAAGCAGCTGAAGCCTCCGACGCGACAGTCCTTCACGTCCATGTTCATGAATTCGGCGGCGAAGGCGGGGTTTCCGGCGTCGCTGTCCTGGCAGAGAGCCATATAAGCGTTCACACGTGGCCCGAGCTCGACTATGCGGCTTTCGACGTATTCATGTGCGGTCAGTGCCGTCCTGAAAAGGCAGTTGCGGTACTCGAGAAGTATTTTTCCCCGAACCGCGCTGAAATCAGCGAACAAAAACGGGGTCTGGTGGAGTGATCGACGTAACGGAGACCTGGTTCTCCGAAACGCTTCACCCCGGTTTCCAGCAGCGCTTCGAAATTTCAAAGATCCTGTTTCGGTCGCAGACGGAACTGCAGGACCTGGTTATCTTCGAAAACCCCTATTTCGGCCGGATTCTCGCACTCGATGGCGTCATCCAGACGACCGAGCGTGACGAGCCCTGCTACCATGAAATGCTCTCCCACGTGCCGATACTGGCCCATGGTGCCGCGCGCGAAGTACTTATCATCGGCGGCGGCGACGGCGGGGCGCTGCGCGACGTGCTCAAGCACAAATCTGTCGACCGTGCGACCATGGTCGAAATAGACCGCAGCGTCGTCGATATGTGCGCCGAATTCATGCCCAGCCTGAGCGACGGCGCCTTCAACGACGACCGGGCGGACATCGTGATCGCAGACGGGGTGAAGTTCGCAAAGGAAACAGATCGCCGGTTCGATGTGATCATTATCGATTCGACCGACCCGATCGGCCCTGCGATCCCGCTGTTTTCGGATGAATTCTATGCGGATTGCCGAAACATCCTGACCGATGACGGTATTATCGTTTGCCAGTCCGGTGTCGGTTTCGTCCAGCCGGACGAAGCCCGGGAAACCTATCAGCGCCTCAATCGCCTGTTCGCCGACGCGGCGCTCTATCTGACGCAGGTCCCGACCTATGCGTTCGGATACATGACGCTGGGATGGGGGGCCAGATCAGACCGTGCACGCAAGACCGATATCGCGACGATACAGTCGCGCTTCGACGCGGCGCAGATCGAAACCCGGTATTACACCCCCGGTATTCATGCCGGCTGCTTCAGCCTGCCGGCTTATATGGAAATATAACGGGCCGCTGACGCGCCACGTTGTTGCCGGTACTCAGCGAGAGCGAGCGCCGAAAACGACAACCCAGTAGTGGCTGTATCGGGGCCGTTTTCCGCCTTCAGGCGGCACGGCGTATCCGATCCCCGCCTCCAGATAGTCCCGGCTAAGCATGTTATCCCGGTGGCCGGGGCTGGTCATCCAGGACTGCACCGTACTTTCGGGAGACGACATCCCTGCTGCAAGGTTTTCAGCAATCACGCGCCACGGATAGCCCACACTTGCGACCCGGTCCTGTAACGCCCGTCCGTCGGGCGATTGATGATCTACAAAATCGCGGCGTGCCATATCTTCGGCATGTTTCTGCGCCGCATCGCTTAACCGCGCATTCATCGCAAGGGGCGCCGCACCATTCATGGCGCGCTGCTGGTTCACATGCTTCAGGACACGTTCGACAATACGGTCATGGTTTTGATCGGCGACTGCAGGAGGCGCTGCCGCAAAAAACAATGCGGCAAGAACCACCAGAACATAGCGGTCAGGCCGCACCCTCATCCTCGCGGGCAATTTCAACAGCCTGGGCTTCCAGCGCCCGGCGGTCGATCTTGTTGGTGCCGCTCAAAGGTAATGCATCGACAAAGAAAATACGCCGCGGGTGTGCGTAGACCGGACCGTTTTTAAGCGCATATTGCTTGATCGCTTCCTCGTCGACATCCGCGCCGTCGCGTTTCACGATCCAGGCAAAGGGCACATGAGCCTTCAGCGTATTGGGTGCCGGCACCACGACCGCCTGCATCACGTCCTCATGACGTTCCAACATTGTTTCGACATTGCCGGGATAAATATTTTCGCCGGCACAGACAAACATGTCATCGGCGCGGTCGACGAAGTAATACCAGCCGATGTCGTCCCGGCGCAGAATATCTCCGGTATCCATCCAGCCATCGTCGGACAGGGCCTTTTTCGTCGCATCGGGCAGATTGTGATAGCCCTTCATGACGCCCGGGCTTTTGACGTGGAGCACGCCCTGGTTTTCGTCATAGCCGCCAACGAGCTTGATCTCTACCCCGTCTATCGGAAAGCCTACCGATGTCCGCGGGCGTGGGAGACCG
>CAJQLI010000089.1 GCA_905479125.1 uncultured Alphaproteobacteria bacterium
GTAAAACGCTTGAGACGACCGAAGCCGAGCTGATGGAGGCCGTGTTCCCGCATCCGACCTTGTCGGAAATGATGCATGAATCGGTCCTTGACGCTTATGGCCGGGCGGTCCATTTCTGAACCATGAGCATTCCTGCAGAAACCTCGCGCCCGCGTCATCCGGAAAAGGCGCACAAGCCGGATAACCCGATCCAGCGCAAGCCGCCCTGGATACGGGTGAAAGCGCCGACGTCGCCGGTTTACCAAGAAACCCACGATCTGATGCGCAAGCTCAACCTCGTGACGGTGTGCGAAGAAGCCGCGTGTCCGAATATTGGCGAATGCTGGGCACAGAAACACGCGACCATGATGATCATGGGCGATATCTGCACCCGGGCCTGCGCGTTCTGCAATATCACGACGGGTATGCCGGGCGCCCTTGATGCGCTGGAACCCGAACATGTCGCAATCGCGGTCGCGGAACTCGGCCTTGCCCATGTGGTGATCACCTCGGTCGACCGGGATGATCTGGATGATGGTGGTGCTGCGCATTTCGCTGAAGTTATCCGCCGCATCCGCGAAAATTCTCCGGACACGACGATTGAAATTCTGACGCCTGATTTTCAGAAGAAACCGGGCGCGATTGAAACCGTCGTCGAGGCACGCCCCGATGTTTTCAACCACAACCTCGAAACTGTGCCGAGGCTTTACGCAACGGTGCGTCCCGGTGCGCGGTATTTCCATTCGCTGCGCCTGCTCGACGAGGTCAAACGGCTCGATCCGACGATCTTCACCAAGTCGGGTCTGATGGCCGGTCTGGGCGAGGGCAAGGATGAGGTTCTCCAGGTGATGGACGACCTGCGGGCCGCAGACGTCGATTTTCTCACCATCGGTCAGTACCTGCAGCCAACCGTCAAGCATCACGCAATTGACCGGTTCGTCACGCCGGACGAGTTCGAGACCTACAAAAACGCAGCCTACGGCAAGGGCTTCCTGATGGTTTCATCCTCGCCGCTGACACGGTCTTCGTATCATGCCGATAGCGATTTCGCAGAAATGCGTGCCGCTCGTGAGGCCAAACTGGCAACGCAGTAAGTAGTTCGAGAACAATGCCGACCCATCATGAAACCCGGTTTCTGCCGCAAACGGCAGAACAGCTTTTCGATCTTGTATCGGATGTTGATGACTATCCGAACTTTTTGCCGTGGTGCGTCGCCCTGAGGGTGACGAGCCGGGATGATAATGAAATCCGCGCCGATATGGTGGTCGGGTTCAAGATGCTCCGCGAAAAGTTCACGTCCCGCGTGACGCTTACACCGAAGGAACGCATCGACGTCGAGTATCTCGACGGGCCGTTCCGTTATCTGGAAAATCGTTGGCTATTCATCGATAAGGATGGCGGATGCGAGATTGATTTTTTCATCGACTTCGAATTCCGGTCCCGCCTGCTGCGCAAAATAATGGAACCGCTGTTTCACGAAGCTGTGCGCCGGATGGTGCGTGCATTCGAAAAACGGGCGACGGAACGCTACGCCTAGAAAAAAACCCGGCATTCAATCTGATCGAGACCACTGCGCGGTTCAGTATCGGCGATGCGGGCGGCGGCGATGGCCGACAAAACCGCATCGAGCGCGTCACCGCCGGAATTATCTATAATGGTATCCCGGAGCCTGCCACGCACCGGAGAAAGCAGCCCGCGGCGTGTAACACTTTTCAGAATGTCCGCGCGTGCGGATCGAAGGTCATCTCCGCGTCCCTTGTAGGGAACGTAGAGCTCTTCGGCTTTAAGAGTGGAGGCGGGGCAGATTTCCGCGATAAGCGGTTTGCCGGAAACAGGTTTTTGGGTCGGGATGATCCGCGCGGTGTCGTGCTCGATCAAAGGATACAAAACGTGCCGAATTCCGGCCCAGGTCTGGCGGTATAGCCGCAGATTATAGGCACACCAGGGAACTCGTGCCTCGGTATCGGTCGCCCGTTTGTGCTCCCGCCCTCCGGTTAGGTCGCGGCAGTGGTTGCGAAACTGATCAGCGGTTTTGAATTCCGTGGCAAAACGGTGGACGAAAGCGGACCAGTTCGTATCCGGTATCAGCTGTGCCGGTAAACTGAATGGAAAATCGAAACCGACTACATGATCGTTAAGCGTTCCGATGTGGCCGACGAGGGCGTTCAAGGCGGGCGCGAAAGCGGTTCCACCATCGGTAAGGTCGGCGGCACGTTGGAGTCGTTCGATCTTTACACCCGTGGTGGTGACAATGCCTTCGGCAATCCAGATGTTTTTCCCGGCATCGCGTGCACCGGAAAAATCAACGCCTGCGACCCGCTCCCGAAGGCTCACGCCAGCGCGTCAATCATCTCGAACGCCTTGAGAACCGATGCCTTGCGCACAGCCGCGCGGTCTCCATCGAACATGCAGCGTTCGTGCAGGATATCGCTGTCCTTGCGGGCGGCGCAGATATGTATGAGCCCTGCCGGTTTGATTTCGCTCTGTCCCGGTCCGGCGACACCTGTAATGCCGACGGCGATTGTTGCGTTCGAGTGGGCCAGCCCACCGGCCGCCATAGCACGGGCGACTTCCTCGCTGACGGCGCCGACTTCTTCAAACAGGTGCATCGGCACGCCGACAAGCTCGTTCTTGGCCTCGTTCGTATATGTGACGAAACCACGATCAACCACGGCGGATGATCCGGCGACTTCGGTCAAGGAGGCAGCAACGAGGCCGCCTGTGCAGGATTCTACCGTCGCAACGGTAACGTCCGCGTCGATGCACTTTTGAAGGAGGGCCTTTGCCCGCTCGAAGACGTCTATATCGATCATGTCAGCCCGCCAGAATGAGTTGTGCGCAGTAAAGTACGACAAGGGCGTATACCGCGGCAAAAATATCGTCGGTCATTACACCCAGCGCGCCCTTGAGCGACCGGTCGGCCCAGGATGCCGGCCAGGGTTTGTAGATATCGGCAAGGCGGAAGAGGACGAAGCCTGCGGCGTACCACCATAGTTCCACGGGAACGAGTGCCAGTGCGAGGAACTGCCCGGCTGTCTCGTCGATCACGATCGCGCCCGGGTCTTTGCTTGTCGAATGTCTCAAATAGCGATCGGAAGACCAGAGACCGACGAAGAACGCGAGCGCCGCCGCGATGAACAGCGCCTCGTTGCCCCATGTCTCGGCGATTACCCAGGCGAAGGGCAGGGTGAAGAGCGACCCCCACGTACCCGGAGCACTGGGCAACAGGCCGGAGCCACCCCAGGTCGACAGAAACGCCGCGGGGTGCCAGAAGGATAATCCGGAGGGGAGTTGTCCGAATTTCACGGTTCAGGGAAGCCGTACGGTGACGGCGGCCTGCGCTGCGATACCTTCGCCGCGACCTGTAAATCCGAGCTTTTCCGTCGTCGTTGCCTTAACGCTCACCCGACCTGCCTCAATTTTCAGTATCTCGCTCAGTGACTGCCGCATCGCATCGCGATGAGGACCGACCTTGGGAGCTTCGCAGATAATAGTGAGGTCGATATTGCCGATCGATCCGCCGCGTCCGGTCACAAGCGCTGCAGCGTGTTCCAGGAATAGGCGAGACGGCGCGCCCCGCCACTGCGGGTCTGACGGGGGGAAATGTGATCCGATATCGCCTTCGGCAATGGCGCCGAGCAATGCGTCGGTAACCGCATGAAGTGCAACATCGGCATCCGAGTGTCCTTCGAGCGCCTGATCGTGCGGAATCTCGACGCCGCATAGGATGACCTTGTCACCTTCGCCAAACGCATGAACGTCAAATCCTGTTCCGATACGGGTCTCACCGGTCATGGCAGCTGCCATCCTTTCCGCACGCCGGAGATCCTCCTGCGTGGTGATTTTGAAGTTATCCTCGGCACCGGGAACCAGCGAAACGGTCATTCCGGCATGTTCTGCGACCGCTGTATCGTCGGTTAATTCAAGACCTGTTGTGGCCCTGTGTGCAGACAGGATTTCGGTGAAACGGAAACCCTGGGGCGTCTGTGCGCGCCACATATCCTGTCTGTCGACCGTGGCTGTGACGATGGCTGGCGATCCGGCACCGCGTTTAAGCGTATCTGCAACCGGGACAGCCGGCAGAACGGCGGAAGCCTGTTCAAGGGCCCGGACCACGCGGTCGATGGTTCCGTGATCGACGAAGGGGCGGGCTGCGTCGTGAATAAGGACGTAGTCGGGTTCGGCAGTTTCAAGAGCTTCGAGGCCGCGCATCCCGGAGTTCTGCCGTGTCGCGCCGCCGGTGACAGGGGCAGGAAGTCCCAGCCCGGCCAGCGCCTCGCCGCAGCGTTCGCTGTCCTCTGCACCGATGACGACTTGTATGAGGTCAATTGCGGGGTGAGAGAGGAATACCTCGACTGTACGGCGGATGACCGGGACGCCACCCAGATTCAAATACTGTTTTGGAATATCGGATCCAACGCGGGAGCCGGAACCTCCGGCGAGAATTAGAACGGCACAACGGGCCATTTGCGAAATTCCTTAATTGCTGCGCCAAACTAGGCGAATCCTGCGGGCGCGCCAACTCCCGGAAATTGGCAAACATTTTCGCGGGGGTCGTAAATACGGCGCTTCGCCAAATGAGCGCAGGTGCTATTATGCGCGAGATGATAAGCACGCTTACCCTTTCTATTTCCGCCGTCGCAGCGCTGCTGCCCGCAGCGGTGCTGCCGTTTCGACGCGCGCCATCGCGTGATGCAGTGTACTGGCTGACCCACGCCGTCGCCATTGCCGGCCCAGGTCTTTGGATATGGAATGCCTTCGGGGCGGGGTGGCAGACCGGGCTGGCCTCGGCACTATGGATTACGATATTCGCGAGTTTGGTGCTGTTTGCGCTTCTTGCGGTATTCATGCGCGAGGTATGGCGCTTGACCCCGCTGCTATTGCCTTATCTCGGGGTTATCGGCTGCCTGGCGACGGTCTGGCTGCATCAGCCCGCGCACCCGGCCACCGGGTTTTTACCCTCGGACTGGGTCCGATTTCATATC
>CAJQLI010000090.1 GCA_905479125.1 uncultured Alphaproteobacteria bacterium
CACCGGAAAAAACACGGACGGTTCTTGTTTCATGCGCGGATGTGACAACGGCGATTGGTGCGATGACCCGCGCACTTTCCAGCCCGCACGATGTATCAGCGGCGGCCTGGCTGCCGGCACCCGCAGCGGCCCGGTCCGGCGTATCCTACGTTTCGGCGGCGCATGAGGCGCTGGCAGCGGTGCGTGTCGAAGGTATCGGCAGCTCCGTCGACGCAAGGTGCATTGCCTTGCGCGATGAATTGTCAGAATTCGGCGAGATAGAGGAACTGCACACCCATAACTCGGTCAGGCTGTGGGACGAGATCCGCGACGTCCGGCTTCTTGGTGAGGATCCTGATAACGGAGATGACGCCATCTGGCGGATTTCCGTGCCGCCCGCTGCCGCGCCCGGCCTGCTTGAGCGTCTTGGTACCGGCATGGAGCTTGAGGCCTTCGTCGATTGGGGCGGCGGGCTGATCTGGGCACGTGTATCAGGAATGATGGATGCGGGCTCGTATGTTATCCGGCGGGCAATGGTGAAAACCGGCGGTCATGCCCTGTTGGTGCGCGCCCGGCACGACCAGCGTATCGTCGAACCGGTGTTCCACCCCGAGGCGGCAGGAGTCGAGCGGCTGACGCGGAATATCAAGGAAGCCTTCGATCCCGGGGGAATTCTCAATCCCGGTCGGATGTTCAACGGTATCTGAGCATGGAAACGAAATTCAGCCTCGCTCAGCTAGCCGATCCGGCAACCGCCGAATCCGAGAAAATTCTGCGCGCCTGTGTTCACTGCGGGTTCTGCACGGCGACCTGCCCGACATATGCGCTGCTCGGTGACGAACTGGATTCGCCGCGCGGGCGTATCTACCTGATCAAGGACATGCTGGAGAACGCCCGGCCGGCCAGCGAGAAAGTCGTGAAACATGTCGACCGGTGCCTGTCCTGTTTGTCCTGCATGACGACCTGCCCGTCGGGGGTAAACTATATGCACCTGGTTGATCATGCCCGGGCGCATATAGAGGAAACTTACAAGCGACCGTTTTTTGACCGCGTTGTCCGGGGAATGCTGGCGGCGGTGATGCCGTATCCGCGGCGGTTCAGGGCGCTGATGCGGGTTGCCGCCGTCGGTAAGCTGTTCGCGCCGGTCATGCCTGCCCGGCTACGGGCGATGCTGGTGCTTGCGCCATCCGGTCCGATGTCGTCACCGTTGCCGGAAGGGCGGACTGTCTGGCCGGCTGACGGCGAGCGGAAAAAGCGGGTGCTTCTGATGCCCGGTTGTGTGCAGCAGGTGCTTGCAGCACGGATCAATGACGCCACGGTGCGTCTGCTGACCCGGCTGGGGCATGAGGTGGTTATTGCCGACGGGTCGGGCTGCTGTGGCGCGCTGACCCATCATCTGGGCAAGGAAGACCAGGCATTCGATTCCGTCCGTGCCAATGTCCGCGCATGGACACGTGAAAACGAGTCGGAACCGATCGACGCGATTATCGTCAACGCCTCGGGCTGCGGGACCACGATAAAGGATTACGGCTTCATGCTGCGCAACGACGCCGACCTGGCGGATGCGGCGGCGGGTATCAGCGCGCTGACGCTGGATATTTCCGAATTTCTGGCCGAAACGGGGATGCCGGATGGCAACGACGCAGCGGATTTGCCAGCGAAGTTAAACGTCACCTATCACAGTGCGTGTTCTCTCCAGCATGGCCAGAAGGTGACAACCGCGCCCAAAGCCCTTCTGGCGGAGGCCGGATTTACTGTCGCTGAACCCCGCGAATCCCATCTGTGCTGCGGTTCGGCGGGCACCTACAACATGCTTCAGCCGGAGATCGCGAACCAGTTGCGTGATCGTAAGGCCGGGAATATTGCCCGGACGGCGCCCGATGTGATCGCGACCGGGAACCTCGGCTGCATGATGCAGCTGCAGGATGCCGTGGAAGCGCCGGTGGTCCATACGGTGGAACTGCTCGATTGGGCGACCGGCGGCCCTGCACCCCGGGGGCTGGAATAGCGTGCTGTTCGGGACACGGGAAAAGACGACGGACGCGCAATGAGAAACTTCATGCAATGGCTCGCTACAGCCGCGACCCTTACTTTTGCCGTGCCGGTGCAGGGTGCGCAGAACGACCCGCGTCTTGATGCGCTTTTCGTCGAACTGGCGAACGCGGAGAGCACCGAAGACGCAGAACCGATCGAACAGACGATCTGGAAAATCTGGCTATTGTCGGGCAACGGCGCCGTGGATGCCGATATGCTGCGCGGTCTGCAGGCAATGGGGCGGAACGATAACGAAACGGCAGTAGAATATTTCACCAGCGTGATCGATGCGCTCCCCGATTTTGCCGAGGGCTGGAACAAGCGCGCGACCGCGCATTATCTGCTTGGCCGGTTCGATGCGGCAGTGATCGATATTCAGAAAACTCTCGCGCTGGAACCCCGGCATTTCGGGGCGCTGTCCGGCCTCGCCCTGATCAACCTTTCGCTCGATCGCGAGCGGGAAGCGTTGTCGGCGTTTGAGGCCGCTCTGCGGGTGCATCCGAATATGCCGGGTGCGGACACCCATATTCGCGATCTGCGCGAAAAAATTCGCGGTAAGGGAATCTAGTCTCCGACCCAGGCGATCCGCAGAATGTTCGTTGCGCCGGGCGTGCCGAAAGGCACACCGGCGGTCACGACAAGCCGGTCGCCTTTATGGGCGAGCTCTTCGCTGAGCGCGATGCGGCAGGCCTTGTCGATCATATCTGAGAAATTGCGGACATCCCGGGTAATTACGCCATGGACACCCCAGGCGAGCACAAGGCGCCGTGCGGTTTCCGTGCTTTCGGTCAGGCAGAGAATAGGTACCACGGGGCGTTCGCGCGCCGCCCGCAGCGTCGTTGAGCCGGATGTCGTATAGGTAACGATAACGGCAGCGCCGATGGTTTCAGCGACCTGCCGGGCGGCAGCGGTAATAGCATCCGGCGCGGTGTGTTCCGGGTCAGGATGGCTTGTTTCCATAATCGCGCGATAGGCTTCATCGCGTTCTACCCGGGCAATGATCCGGGCCATGATCGCAACCGCCTCGAACGGATATTCTCCGGCGGCGGTTTCGGCTGATAGCATCACTGCATCGGCACCGTCATATATCGCGGTGGCGACATCCGAGGCCTCGGCACGTGTCGGCGCCGGAGACGAGATCATCGATTCCAGCATCTGTGTTGCAACGACGACCGGTTTCCCGGCCTCCCGGCATTTTCGGACAATGTGTTTCTGAAGGCTGGGGACGTCTTCCGGCGGCAGTTCGACGCCGAGATCCCCGCGCGCCACCATGATGGCGTCCGACAGGGTTATGATTTCATCAAGCCGGTCGATTGCGGCGGGCTTCTCCAGTTTTGACAGGACAGCGGCGCGGCCCTGGATAATCTTCCGGGCCTCCGCCACGTCTTCCGGGCGCTGAACGAAGGACAGCGCGACCCAGTCGACGCCGATCGACAACGCGAAGTCGAGGTCGCGGCGGTCTTTGTCTGTCATGGCACCGAGCGGCAGAACTGCCTTCGGCACGTTCACACCCTTTCGGTCGCTCAGGCGACCGCCGGCTTCGACCACTGTTTCGGCAAACCCGTCGCCTGCTTCGGTAACGCGCAAGCGGATTTTGCCGTCATCCAATAGCAGTTCGGTGCCTTCCTTCAGCGCCGCGAATATTTCCGGGTGCGGTAAGGGTGCGCGCGTGCTGTCGCCTGTTGCATCGTCAAGGTCGAGACGGAACGCCTGTCCCTGTTCGAGCAGGGCACCGCCCTCTGCCATGGTGCCTACCCGCAGCTTCGGCCCCTGGAGGTCGGCCAGAACAGCGATAGGGCGATCGAACTTTTTTTCAGCAGCTCGGATGGCGTCGAGGCGGGCCTTGTGCTCGGCATGTGCGCCATGGCTGAAGTTCAGCCGGAATACATCGGCGCCGGTTTCGAACAGTCTTTCGATTTCCGCGGCGCTATTGGTCGCGGGGCCCAGCGTAGCAACTATTTTTGCACGACGATTTCGTTTCATGACTGATTTATAGAACAGCAGACCCGACTTCGCTACCAGCGATCAGCCCGTCACAAGAATTGCGCGAAAATCGTTTACGTTTGTGCGGGTTGGCCCGGTGATGACCAGGTCGCCGAGACGGTCGAAAAACGTGTAGCTGTCATGGCCTTGCAACATGGCATGCGCATCAAGGCCGAGTGCCGCCGCACGGGCAAGCGTATCCGGTCCGATATGCGCGCCCGCTGCCTCTTCCGTGCCGTCGATCCCGTCTGTATCGCAGGCCAGTGCATGAATACCGGCCGCGCCATTCAGGGCGATCGCCAATGCCAGAAGGTACTCGCAGTTGCGGCCGCCGCGGCCGGGTGGTCCTGCAGAGGCCTCCACCGTGACCGTGGTTTCTCCACCGGAGATCAGGACTCCCCTGTCCATATCAAGGGCGCGCCGGGCGTGATCGGCGCCCACATCGCGGGCTTCGCCTTCCAGGTCGTCGCCCAGCAGGGTGGGGGACAGGCCTGCTTTCCGGGCCGTATCGGCAGCGGCGGTCTGGGCGTCTGACGGCCGCGCGATCATCCGGAAGTCAGTACTCGCGAGTACCGGGTCCCCGGGTTTGATCGATTCCCACCTACCGCTTGATAGTGCCGAGGCCGCCGTTTCAGGAAGGTGGATCCCGCGCCGCACCGCGATGGCAACAGCGTCGGCGCAGGTTGTCGGATCGCCTACGGTCGGGCCTGATCCGATGACGGCGGGGTCATCGCCGGGGACGTCGGAAATCGCGAGCGTTACCACCCGTGCCGGGTAAGCTGCCGCCGCAAGCCGCCCGCCCTTGATCGCCGACAGGTGTTTGCGGACACAGTTCATTTCGTCGATCGGGGCGCCGGAATGCAGCAATGCGCGGCTGATGGCCTGTTTCTCATCCAGTGACAGGCCGTCTGCCGGTTCGACCAGCAGCGCGGATGCGCCACCGGACATAAGACAGAGCAACAGATCGTTTTCCGTCAGGTTGTTTGCCTGTTCCAGAAAACGCGCCGCCGCCGCGCGGCCTGCGGCATCCGGTAACGGGTGCCCCGCCTCGATCACCTCGATCCGGGCGCAGTCCATGCCATGTCCGTAGCGGGTGACCGCCAGCCCGGTCAGATCACCCGGCCAGTACTGTTCGACCGCGTGCGCCATTGATGCGGCAGCCTTGCCTGCAGCCAGAACCAGTGTGCGGCCCCTCGGCGGGGCGGGCAGGTGCGGCGACAGGACCATGGCCGGGTCGGCCGCATTTACGGCGGCGTCGAACAGTTTGCGCAGGGTCTCACGCTCCGGCCGGACGCTCATCGCCGGATACTCCCACGCCGCGCCAGCATGATTCCGGCGAGCACAATTACCCCGCCGACCGCCTGCTGGGCGCCGATCTGTTCGCCGAACAGGGCCCATGCGACGAGGGCCGCCGTCACCGGCTGGACCAGCAGGCTGACCGAGGCAAAAGCGACGGGCAAATGCGCCAGCGCCCAGGCGATCAGTCCCTGCCCGAATACCTGCGGCCCGGCTGCCAGTGCAATCAGGAAACCCCAGCCGGCGAGGGTGACCGGCAGCAGGTCGTCGCCGCTTGCCAGGGCGACGGGCAGCATGATCAGCGCGCTGGCGGGAATCGCGTATTTCATGATGGTCACGGTCGAGAACCGCTTGCGGAGGCGTTCGACCGACATTTGGTACGCCGCGTAGAACACGGCGGTCAGGACGCCGAGCAGGTCGCCGATGAAATGTTCTTCGCTGAGAGACAGGCTTGCGCGCGACAGGATGAACACGCCGGTCATCGCAGCGGCAAGCCCGATCATGTAGGTGCCGGTTACCCGGGTTCCGAACAGAATCCAGCCGGCCAGGACAACGAACACCGGCGCCACATTGGCCAGCAGGGTCGAATTCGCCACCGTCGTCATCTGAATTGAGTAGTGCCAGACTGCAACATCCGCCGCGAGATAGACGCCTGCCATGGAAATCAGGACGAAATCGCGTACAGATGTCGGACGTTCCGACCCTTCTGCAACGGTTGCGCGGGGCAGGGTCGCGGCCATCGCCCAGTAAAGCGGGATCGCCAGCAGAAAACGGTGAAAGCCGGTGGCAGATGGTCCAACCTCGCTCAGCCGGACAAGGATCGGCGCAAAGGCAATGGTGACCGCGCCGACGAACAGGGCGAGGATTGCGATACGTTCGGTGCGCAGACGGGCTTCGGCGGAGGGTGAGGACAGGGCCATGGTATCGCCTTATATCCGCTGTCGGCAGCGCGACCAACGCCTGAATGCTGTTTTGCATGTCGGGGCGATCCGCCCTATATCAACGACACACACTGAACGGAGGAAAACATCATGGATGACCAGACCCGCATCGAACTTGAAGCTGCCGCTTTCCGCAGCCTCGTCGATCACCTGCGTGAGCGCACAGATGTTCAGAATATAGACCTGATGAATCTGTCAGGGTTCTGCCGTAACTGCCTCAGCCGCTGGTACCAGGAAGCCGCGAATGAAAAAGGCATGGATATGGACAAGGATGCTGCGCGTGAAATCGTTTACGGCATGCCGTTCGGCGAATGGCGCGACAAGTACCAGGCGGAAGCAAGCCCGGAACAGAAGGCCCAGTTTGCCGAGTCGAACAAGGGGCATTAATTCGGGATTTTCGCGGAAAAATGAGAGTTTTCCCCCGAAAAATGCGCTTCTGTGGATAACCTGAGGCGCGCGTTTCTTCCTGATTCGCAGGCGGCCTCCTACAGTCCTTCCCATATTTAACGGGACAGAGTGGGAGAGTTCTAATGGCTGAAGGTGGCCCGGTAGCGCAGGATCGGCTGAAATCCTTTATCGAGCGGATTGAGCGTCTCGAAGAGGAAAAAGCGGCCCTGATGGCTGATATCAAGGAAGTCTATTCCGAGGCCAAGGGCACCGGTTTTGACGTAAAGACAATGCGCAAGGTGATCAGCCTGCGCAAAATGGAAGAAAATGATCGTCAGGAAGCCGAATTCCTGCTCGATACGTATCTTTCCGCGCTGGGTATGCTCGAACGGCCACTTGCCGCCGAGTGATCTCCCAGTAGCGAACCCTTAAAAAAGGCCGGTCATTGACCGGCCTTTTTTTGTTTCTCAGAACTTCTCGAGCCAGGGGCGAAGTTCGATCTCCCACGTCCAGGACGACCGGTGCTGACGATGGACGTGGAGGTAATCCTTGGCGATTTCGTCGGGCAGCAGCATGGCGTCTTCGCCGCGTTCTGCCGCACGGGTGTCGCCCGGGCCCTGCAGGATACCGCCATCGATCACGAAATGGGCGACGTGGATATTCTGCGGCTGCAATTCGCGCGCGAGCGATTGTGCCAGGCCGCGCAGGCCGAACTTGCCCATCGCGAAGGAGGATGAATTCGGATAGCCCTTTACACTGGCGGAGGCGCCAGTCAGCAGAATGGTGCCCTGTTTGCGGCCGATCATCTGTTTGGCGGCAGCCTGGGCGACAAGGAAGCCACCGAAACAGCTGATTTCGATCGCGGTGCGTACCGCTTCCGGGTCCAGCTCCTGGATTGGGCCCCGGGCGCGGTTGGATGCGTTGTAGACAACAACATCAGGTGCGCCCATGTCGGCGGTTACGGCGGTGAAAAGCGCGTTGACCTGTGCGGCATCGACGGCGTCGCAGGCATAGGCTTTCGCACCGGTCTCATCGCACAGCCCCGCAAGCTTTTCGGTATTGCGGGCCGCGATTGCGACATTCATGCCTTCCGCCGTGAAAAGCCTCGCCAAGGAGGCACTGAGCCCCTGTCCCGCGCCGACGATCAGCGCTGTTTCCGTATCCGCCATTTCTGCATTCCCTCTGGTGTTCGTGTGTGTATCGGTTATTGCGCCTTGGGTGGACGCACCCAGGCGTGATTGATGACTTTCTTCACCCGGTCGGTCTTGCGGATCACGTCGAGAACCGTGTTCATTTCCTGCTGCGACCGGGCGGCACCGATGACGTAGACCGTGCCATTGACGGACCGCCACCGGTAATTGATCGACCGAATATCCTTGGTCCCGAGCAGCAGGACCTTCAGCTTGGTTTCGATCCAGAGATCGTTTGCCGCGGCGCCGATGCCGTAATCGTTTGTGACCTGTAATTCGTTTACGATTCGTTTGACACCTTTCACGCCGCGCACAAGGTCTGTTGCGCGCTGCTTGTTCTGGGCGAACTTCACGGTACCGGTGAGCAGGACGACCCGCTCATAGGCATCGGTTGAAATCTCGGCGAACAGGTCCCGGTATTTCTCGCCGAGCAGAATTTCATTGATATCGAACGTGATCGCGGTGTCGGCGCTGAGGGTCTCAAACGATCGGTCTTCGGCGGGTGAAGACGCCACATTTACGAGACCGGTGGGCTGCGTGCAGGCGGCCAGCAGGCTTATAAGGGCAATGGCGACGGTGCTGCGGATTTTTGATGGAATGCTGATCAACGTTCTTACTCCTTGGCGGGACAGTCTAGGCAATGGGACCGGCGGATGGCCACTGAATTTACCCTCTATAGATAGGGGTAAACGGGAATCATCTATGCAATTCTTGGAAAAGTCCAAAATTTGTCACAGTTTGTTGACCGTCAGCCCCGGATGAATGTCGCGATGACGGTGATGAGCCCGCCGGTGAGGGAGCGATCAGGCGTGTTGTAGGTTCTGAAATTTTGTCGTCGGTCGGGTGGGGCGTCCTTCAGGATATGGTTCATACCCGTGATATTCACTTGGATGACATGTCTGCCTGCGGTGGCAAGCTGCGTGGCCTGCCGGATAGGGACCTGCAGGTCAGTCGTTCCATGAACAATCAACGTGGGGACACGTAGTTTCCGCAATTCTGCCGCCGGGTCGTATCGGAACCAGGAAATTAGATAAGGCTGGATCGAAGGGCGAAACAGTCCATACAGCGTCCGTGGAGGGTTCGGATAGAGGTGCCCCTTTTCAAGGGCGCCCAGAATTTGCCCGACCTTTGTTTTTTCAGTGGATCTGATCGAAGAATGCGTCGTTTGCCAGAGGATCAGGCGGCTCGCAGGAACAGCGACGGGGGCGAGCAGGATTAAACCCGCAACATCGAGACCTTCCGCAGCGAGGGTCGCGACAAGCGCGCCCTGACTGTGACCTGCCAGAAAGAGACGGCCGATATCCGGGCGGTTCGTTGCCATGCGTGCCCAGGATTTCAGATCGGCAACATATGTTTCGAACCGCAGGGCGTTTTCATTGCTCAAGGCGGCACGACTTTCGCCGATCGCACGCTTGTCGAATCGCAGTGTTGCGATGCCCCTGTCGGCCAGGCCATCGGCCAGTAACAACAGGCTGTTATTCCGGCCGCCCGGGAAATTTCCATTCCGGTCCGACGCACCGGAGCCGGGTTGAATAATCACGATGTCGGACTTTC
>CAJQLI010000091.1 GCA_905479125.1 uncultured Alphaproteobacteria bacterium
CATGGTTGCCGAGGGCCTGATTACGAAGGAAGAGGCGGTTTCCCGCATTGATCCGGAATCGCTTGATCAGCTTCTCCATCCGACGCTCGACCCCGATGCGCCGCGCGACCTGCTGACCCGCGGCTTGCCGGCATCGCCGGGAGCGGCTTCGGGTAAAGTTGTATTTTCCTCTGATGAGGCCGAGGCGATGGCGTCGGCAGGTGAACCCGTCATCCTGGTTCGTATTGAGACAAGCCCCGAAGACATTCACGGCATGCACGCGGCCCAGGGTATCCTGACCAGCCGGGGCGGTATGACCAGTCACGCGGCAGTGGTTGCGCGCGGTATGGGACGGCCCTGCGTCTCCGGCGCGGGTGATTTACGGATCGACTACAAGACCCAGAAGCTGACGGTTCTCGGCCGGGAGATTGCAGCCGGTGATATCATGACCATCGATGGCGCGTCGGGCGAAGTGATGGCCGGCGAAGTGCCGACCCGTCAGCCAGAACTGTCCGGTGATTTCGGCACGCTGATGGAATGGGTTGATGACATCCGCGAGATGAAGGTCCGCACCAACGCGGAAACCCCGCTGGATGCGAAGACCGCACTCGATTTCGGCGCCGAAGGCATCGGCCTCTGCCGGACGGAACACATGTTCTTTGATGCCGAACGGATTGTCGCGGTGCGTGAGATGATCCTCGCCGGTGACGAGGCTGGCCGCCGCGCCGCGCTTGAAAAAATTCTGCCGATGCAAAGACAGGACTTTATCGAATTGTTCGAGATCATGGCGGGTAAGCCGGTAACCATCCGTCTGCTGGATCCGCCGTTGCACGAATTCCTGCCGCACACGCCGGAAGAAATGCAGCAGGTTTCGCAGGCATCGGGTGTGTCGGTCGAAGACCTGCGTATCCGCGCAGAGGAACTTGCCGAGGTAAATCCCATGCTTGGCCATCGCGGCTGCCGGCTTGGTGTTTCCTATCCGGAGATATCGGAAATGCAGGCGCGGGCAATTTTTGAAGCGGCGATAGAGGTTTCGAAGACCGCTGCCGCGCCGGTCGAGCCGGAGGTCATGATCCCGCTGGTATCCGATAAAATGGAATTCGACATCCTGCGGGAACGCATCGATGCGATCGCGGCCGAAGTGTTCGAGGAAACCGGCAGCACTGTGCCGTATCTGGTCGGCACAATGATCGAGCTGCCGCGCGCGGCATTGCGGGCGGGTGATATAGCCAAGGGCGCGGAGTTCTTTTCCTTCGGTACCAACGATCTCACCCAGACCACGTTCGGCCTGTCTCGCGATGACACTGCCGGTCTGCTGAAGGAATATGCCCGGCGTGGCATTTTCGAGGTCGACCCCTTTGTGTCGATCGATGTCGAAGGTGTCGGCGAGCTGGTGAAGATTGCCGCTGAACGCGGCCGCGCGACGCGCCCGGATATCAAGCTCGGTATCTGTGGCGAACACGGTGGCGATCCGGCATCGGTGCATTTCTGTGCTGAAATCGGCCTCGATTATGTGTCCTGTTCACCCTACCGCGTGCCGATTGCGCGGTTGGCGGCAGCCCAGGCAGCGATGAAGGCCCGCGACAACTAATCCGGCTTGTATCTGATCGGCGCCTCTAGGTTCGAGTTCGAAGGAATCCCTGGGGGCTAAAAATCCGCCCAGTCGGGTTTTTCCGGCGTGACTGCTTTTCCATCCACGGTCAGCCCGCCTTTTTCGACAAGATCGAGGCGCAGCAGGGCGATCCCGTGCCCGTTTGTCACTGAGCGGACATCGCCGGCATCCACATCGCCGGATTTCACGACCGCACCGGGGGAAATCTCACCTTCGAACGTGACGGGAAATAGCCGCCTTTTCACCAGGTTCCGGTGTTTCATCCGGGCGGTGACTTCCTGGCCGACATAGCAGCCTTTTTCGAAATCCACCCCGTGAAGCTCATCGAACCCGGATTCGAGAGGCATGGATTTATCGGCAATCAGGTCTTGCCCTGTATCGGGAATGGCCAGCGAAATGCGCAGGGCATCGTAGGTCGCCCGGTTTTTTTCCAGCTGGACGGTGTCCGTCGGGAAGGTGTCGTCTTCGTCTATCAGGCGGATAGTTCGCTCGCCCAGGCCGGCATGGCGTGGATCAATATAGGATACCCCGTCAAAACGGGTTTTTGCGGTCCCTGCGGGTTGCGGTTCTCCGGCCCCGTCGTCATCCGCTCCGCTACCGGCCAGCATCACGCCGACCTCCCACCTGTCGGATGCATCGGCTATATCGACCTTGGCGCGCAGGCGATACATGGTCAGGCGTTTGATCAGATCGGGAATCCGATCCCGCTTGCAGTCGAGCAGCAGGCTGTCCTTGTGTTGGACGATAAAGAAGTCGTGGAGGAACTTTCCCTGCGGTGTGAGCAGGGCGGCGTAAATCGCGCAGGTTGGCGAGACGCGCTGGATATCGTTCGTGATGAGGCCCTGCATAAAATCCCGGGCTGTGTCCCCTGAAATTGCAATAACCCCGCGTTCCGCCAGCGGTACGTGAACTTTTATCTTCATGGCCGATTTTTCCTTCTCCCTGCTAATTAGAGCTTTGACGTGGATTTATCCAGTCTTGCGGCTATAACTCGGCACATGACCGCTGAAAAATGTGTCCTGTCCGCTGTAATCTCTATCCGCAACGAGGAAGCGCAGCTTGCCGCGTGCCTGGAGAGGCTTTCCTTTGCCGATGAAATCGTCGTGCTGCTGGATGACTGCTCCGACGGCTCCCGCGATATTGCCGCGCAGTTTACCGACCGCCTGATCGATGGAAACTGGTCGGTTGAAGGCGACCGGCGGAATGCCGGTATCGAGGCATGCCGGGGCGAGTGGATTTTCGAGATCGATGCCGATGAACGCGTGCCCGATGCGCTGGCCGCCGAGATCCGTGCCACCATTGCGACCACCACCAGCGACTGGCACGGCATCAGGGTAGATAACTATATCGGTGACCACCGGGTGCGGTATGGCTGGGGTGCATCCTATGGCAAGAACCAGTATCCAGGGCTGTTCCGAAAGGGGGCAAAGGTCTGGGGGCGCCAGCGGGTCCACCCTGCGCTGACTTTTACCGGCACAGAAGGCGCGCCGCTGACCCATCGGATAGACCATTACGTCGACCGGAATATCTCCGACATGATACGGCGGCTGGATTCCTACACGACGGCCCGCGCCCGGGACATCCGCGAGAACGGCGACGGTGGCAGTTACGCCCGGAACCTGCGGCGTATCTTTTCGCGGTCGTGGAAGTGTTATGTGTCCCGCAAGGGATACCGCGAAGGCAGGTACGGTGTATTGATTGCGATATTCGCCGGGTTGTACCCGATACTGTCCTATCTGAAAGCGACGCTGGAGGAGAACTGATGGCCGCCATCGTGATGGCAGATGACGGCATCGCCTTCGACGGCGATTCACTGGCGCGCGGTCCGCTTGGCGGGGCGGAGACGGCTTTCATTTCGCTTGCCGAAGCGCTGGCTGCGCGCGGCCATGATGTGACCATCCACAATCGTTGCGGTGCACCGATGACCCGCTTCGGCGTTAACTGGGAGCCGCTTGAAAAGGGCCTGCCCGATACGGCCGACCTGTATATTGCAAATCGCGGCGACAAGTTGCTGCCTGCGGTGCCGGCGGCGAGGTCGCGGGTGTTCTGGATTCACAATCCTGCCGGGTATCTCAAAAAATGGCGCTATATCTCCAAGCTGATGCGCTGGCGCCCCACCGTCGTGTTTTCTTCCGGGTTCCATGCCGCGTCGTTCGCATCCTGGCTACCGTCCGGCGGCAAGGCGACCATCCCCTATGGGATTTCCAGCGTCTTTATTGATGCGGTACCGCCTGCCGGGCCGCCTGCGCCACGTGTCGCTTTTACCTCCAGTCCGCTGCGCTCGCTCGACTGGTTGCTGGAACTCTGGGCGGCGGAGATCCACCCGAAACTGCCGGCGGCTGAACTGCACGTGTTTTCCAGTCCCAAGACCTATGGCGAGCATGGCAATGCGCGGGCCGGCCAAATGAACGCTGTCCTCGACCGAGCGGTTGCGCTGTCCGGTGCAGGCGTGGTGCTGCGCGATCCGTTGCCCAAGGCGGAACTTGCGACAGAACTGGCGGGCTTCCGCGCGCTGCTCTATCGCGGCGACCCGGGTGAGACCTATTGCCTGGCGGTCGGCGAGGCCCAGGCTGTTGGTGTGCCGAGTATTGTCCAGAATATCGGCTGTGTTGCAGAGCGCGTCGTCGAGGGCGTGACCGGCTATGTCGCGGCGGATGATGCGGCCTTTGCGGAACGTGCAATTGCCCTGCTCAGTGATAACGCCCTTTGGCAGGACCAGCATGACGCAGCCCTTGCGCAGCAGCGAAACTGGAGCTGGGACGACGCCGCGGCGGCGTTCGAGCGTTTCCTTCCGGCATGAGGTTGATGCAGACCATGGCCGGTGGCACGGTCGGCGGAGCCGAAGAGTTCTTTGTCCGTCTTGCCGTCGCGTTCCAGGAGCGCGGGATTGCCCAGGCGGTGGCGGCCCGCCCGAATGATACGCGTGGCCCTCGGTTCGCGGAGGCAGGCATCAATGTCGTTGAATTACCGTTCGGCGGGTTCTTTGATCGCAGGACCGTTCCGTCTCTCGCGGCGGAGATAGACCGCTTCGAGCCGGATATCGTGTTGTCCTGGATGAACCGGGCAAGCGACCTGACCGGCAAAGCACTGCGCAAAGCCAAGCATACGCCAAAGCTGATCGGCCGCCAGGGTGGCTATTACGATCTCAAATACTATGCCGGTTGTGATCATCTGATCGGCAATACGCCGGATATCGTACGTTACCTCGTGGCCGAAGGCTGGCCGGAAGATTGTGCGCATTACGTGCCGAATTTTGTCTCGGCGGTACCGGGCGCACCGTTGCCGCGCCGCGATTTCGATGTTCCCGACGGCGCGCCGCTGATGCTGGCCGCCGGGCGCTTGCATCGGAACAAGGCATTCGATGTGCTGCTGACGGCAATGCAGCAGGTCGACAATGCCTATTTGCTGCTCGCCGGTGACGGAGACGACGCAAAGGCCCTCGAAGGGCAGGCCAGGAAGCTTGGCATCGCCGATCGCGTGCGGTTCCTTGGCTGGCGCACCGATATTCCTAACCTGATGGCGACCGTCGACATGTTGGTCTGCCCGTCCCGGATCGAACCCCTGGGCAATGTCGTGATAGAGGCCTGGGCACGGAATCTGCCGGTGGTCGCTGCCGCATCTGAGGGACCCGGCTGGCTGATAGAGGACGGGGTCGACGGGTTGCTCGCACCGGTGGATGACGCGGATCTGCTGGGTGAAGCAATCGCCCGCCTGGCGACGGATGCGCAATTGCCGCCCCGACTGGTTGCGGCCGGCCGGCGGCGCTTTGAAGCCGAGTTCACGGAAGACGCCGTTGTCGCGAAGTTTCTCGCCCTGTTCGATAAGGTCCTGGGCTGATGTGCGGCATCGCGGGCATCATGACCGCCGACGGGTCTGCCCCGGATGCTGTCGCATTGGAGGCTATGAAAAACGCACTCCTCCATCGCGGCCCGGACGGCGATGCGGTCTGGACGTCGGGCGATACCGGGCTGGTACATACCCGTCTTGCGATCATCGACCTGGAAACCGGGGATCAGCCGCTCTTCGGGTCGGGCGGTACGGCGCTGGTCGCGAATGGCGAGATCTACAATTACATCGAACTGCGGGATGAATTGTCGGAGGTCGATTTCACGACGAATTCGGATTGCGAACCGGTGCTGCATTACTACCGGACCTACGGGCCGGGTTTCGCCGAGTGGCTGCGCGGGATGTATGCACTGGCGCTTTACGATCCGCAGGAACGCCGCCTCGTGCTGTCGCGCGACCCGTTCGGTATCAAGCCGCTTTATTATGCGCAGGCCGAGAACGGGATTGCCTTCGCATCAGAGGCGCAGGCCCTGCTGGCAGCGGGATTCGGCCGGCGGGAACTCCGGGACCGACCCATTGGCGAATTGCTACAGCTCCAGTTCACCACCGGCGCCCATACGCCCTTCGACGGGATCCAACGTGTCCTGCCGGGCGAGACCATTGTGATTGCCGGTGGCAGGGTAATCGATCGCCGGCACCGCGCAGCGCTGCCGGAGGGTGGCCCGCAGCGTATGTCCGAGGCAACGGCGCTCAAGGCGCTTGAGGTTGCCCTGACCGACAGCGTCGATGTCCATCAGCGGGCTGATGTGCCTTACGCGATGTTCCTGTCAGGCGGGATAGATTCGTCCGCCATCCTCGCCCTGATGGCGCGGCTGAATGACAGGCCGGTATACGCCTATACCGCCGGTTTTCCCGGCACCGATGCTGCGGATGAACGGGCGCATGCGCGCAGTGTCGCTCAGTCATTCGGTGCGCAGCATGTGGAAGTCACGTTCGAGGCATCGGATTTCTGGTCGATGCTGCCGGCCATTGCGGCGGCAATGGACGAGCCGGTTGCCGATTATGCGATTCTGCCGACATGGAAGCTCGCACAGGTGGCCTCGAAGGATCACAAGGTAATCCTGTCCGGCGAGGGCGGGGACGAAATATTTGGTGGCTACGGGCGCTATCGGAGCCTGATGCGCCCCTGGTGGATGGGTGGGCGCGGTATGCGCCGTCGTGGCATTCTGGACGGGCTCGGCGTGCTGCGCCGGGATGACCCGGCCTGGCGCGATGGCATTGCGGCTGCAGAGGCGGTTATGCGCACTGGAGGACGATCGCGGTTGCAGGTGGCGCAGGCGGTGGATTGTGCTGACTGGCTGCCCAACGACCTGCTGACCAAGCTCGATCGTTGCCTGATGGCGCATGGCGTTGAGGGACGAACACCGTTTCTCGATCCTGCAGTTGCGAATGCTGCGTTCCGCTTGCCGGATGCGCTGAAAGTAAAAGGCGGGTTGGGAAAATGGATTCTGCGTAAATGGCTGGACGATGTCGCACCCGCTGCCCAGGCCTTCTCAAAGAAAAAGGGCTTTACCGTCCCCGTCGGCGAATGGATCGCTGCCGAAGGCGATCGTATCGGTCCGCTGGTGGCGGCACAGGCAGGTGTCGCCGAGCGCTGTCGCCCGGAAGCGGTGATCGCGCTGTTTCAGGCACCCGGCAAGCGCGAACGCTTCGCTGCCTGGACGTTGTTGTTCTTCGCGCTGTGGCACCAGCATCATATTCTCGGAATCTCAAATGAAGGTGATGCGTTCGACGCGCTGGCCTAGGGTGCCGCTGCGTTGAACCATTCCGTACAGGAACCAGAAACAAGTTATGTCCAGAAGTGAGACACAAGACCAATGGCTCGATACGATTCTGGACCAGCTGCGCGCGCTCGATGGCGTCGCGTGTGAGGATGCGCCAGACGGAATCATTAAACTTGAAATCTCCCGGAACGGCGAGAGCAGAGACATATCTATCGATGTCCGTGACAGCGACTACCGGGCGCTCAAAATAAGGTACGGCGCGTTCCGCGATGTTCTCACCGGTCTTGGAATCGAGGAGGGGATGACGTTCGTGGCGCCGCCACTGCCCCGCCGGCCGATGACACCCCCGATGCGCGCCGCACGGGAGCAGCACAAGAACGTCTTCGAAGCCTGGCAGGATGTCTGGAAAACCCTCCGCAAGGCCGAAAAGGCCCTGGACGTGGAATACGAGATCGCCCAGATGAAGGATTATTACTAGCCGTGCGGTTACCTGCAGTTCAGGGCTCTGACCGAGCCGTTCCGCGAGCCCATTAGCTCCATAATCGTCCGCTCGCGATTTTAGCCCCGTCGGATATCGCCTGGAACTTGGCCCACACGATTGTTGGATGAACCTCCGGTGTTGCACTTGCCTGCGTGCCGAAACCGCAATCCGCGCCGGCGATAACGTTCTCGCGCCCGACGACACTGGCAAAGCGTTCGATGCGCTGGGCGACAAGTTCAGCGTGTTCGACCAGCACCGATGAATTGGTGACGACCCCCGGGATGATCGATTTTCCGTCGGGCAGTTTCACGGTTTCCCAAAGCTTCCATTCATGTTCGTGGCGCGGGTTGGCGGCTTCGAAAGAATAGGCGCCGGCGTTGATCTTCAGCACGATGTCGAGATAATCCTTCATCTCCATATCGTGGACGCGTGGGCCCATATTGATGCCGTAACAGGTGTGATAGCGCACCCGGTCTTCCGGAATACCGGTCAGCGCGTGGTTGATCGCCTCGACCTGGTGTTCGGCCCAGGTCCGGCAGTCCTGAACGCTCAGCTGCGGGCTTTTGACGTAGTAATTGATCAGTCGGGGATCATCGATCTGAAGGTCGAACCCGGCATCGACGATGGCGCGGTACTCGACGTTCAGCGCATCTGCGACGGCATACAGGAATTCATCCTCGGTCGCGTAGAATTCATTCACCTGGTTACCGACCACGTCACACGGCGAAATCGCGGGCATGAAGGCGTCCGCACCGTGGGCGTCACAGGCCGCGCGCAGGTTGTCGATGTCGCGCTGCAGCTCGGTCTGGCCCTTGTAGGAAATCGGTCCGGTGCAGGACATCTGCATGGTGCTTTGCGTCGGAGCGCGGTCCTTCGCCGCGTGTTCGGGAGCGTAAAATTCCGGAAATGCGTCGGATTCGCGTGAATTCGCCCACGGAGACGGGCGCGACCGGCCGGTTTCTTCGAGACCAGAAAGCCGTTCATGGGCGTATACCGCAAAGCCGCGCTTTGAGAACTCTCCGTCACTGACCGTATCGATCCCAAGGGTTTTCTGGTGTCCGACCACCTCGTTTACGGCCTGTGTCAGCGCGGTCTCAAAAGCGGCGGTGTCAAACGCTTCGCCCTTGTCTTCGGCGATCATGTAATCAACCAGGCTATCCGGGCGGGGGATACTGCCGACATGGGTGGTTTGTGTGCGGTCTGTACTGCGTTTCATGTCGGTTTTGCTCCAGGGTGGTTTGTTTGCTGTTGTTATGGGGGCGATTTTAGGGGGTTGGTCACC
>CAJQLI010000092.1 GCA_905479125.1 uncultured Alphaproteobacteria bacterium
CTTTCCGGCGGGGTATCCCGTCCATCGAGAAACATGTGTATGGCGACCGGGATACCCGATTCAGCCATGATTTCCGCCAGTTTTATCAGGTGGTCCTGATGGGAATGAACGCCGCCGGGTGAGAGCAGACCCAGAAGATGGCAGGTTCCACCTGTGATTTTCAGTGCATCAATATATCCTGTCAGAGCAGGATTAGTCGCCAGCGAGCCGTCTTCGATGGCCGCGTCGATGCGCCGAATATCCTGGTTAACGATCCGTCCGGCGCCCAGATTCATATGGCCGACTTCTGAATTCCCCATTTGTCCGTACGGGAGGCCGACATCGACACCGCTTGTTTCAATGAATGTATGCGGGTTCTCCGCCCACAGGCGCTGAAAGTTGGGCGTATTGGACGGGGTAATGGCGTTTTCAGTCTGGTCGTCGCGATGCCCCCAGCCATCCAGGACGCATAATACGACCGGTCTCGGCAAAGCCGGATGCGTCACTGGTGCACGATCGCTGCTCATCTCATATCCCTGGTTGCTGTGTCCCCATTATATAGGGGAATAATTGACAAATGGTACTTCGGCGTAGGTTCCGGCGAAGAAATCCTGCAGGTTTGCTATTCCCGGTGATAGGGATGTCCCGCGAGTATTTCCTGGGCCCGGTAAATTTGTTCGACAAGCATGACGCGGGCAAGCATGTGTGGCCAGGTCGCTGCGCCGAAAGACAGCACGAGGTCCGCGTTTTTGCGGTGTTCCGGCGACAGACCGCCAGCGCCACCGATCAGGAATGCGATATCACGTCCCTGATCGCGCCATGCACCAAGCTTTCCGGCGAAGTCCTGACTGCTGAGTGTTTTGCCGCGTTCGTCCATGGCGATCCGGATGGTGCCGGCTGGAAGTGCGCCCGCGAGAAGCTCGCTTTCACGGGATTTAAGCTCCGCGGCCGAGAGTTTGCGTCGTTCTTCGACCTCCACGATTTCGAGTGGCCATTGAACACGTTTGGTGTATTTGGCGATCAGATCGCGTTCCGGGCCGGCTTTCAGCCGCCCGACGGTGCATATCGTCAGCCGCACGGGATAATCGCGTCAGGCAGTCGCCGTGTCCGGAGCATCGGGCAGCTCCGCATTCCACATTTTTTCAAGATTGTAGAACTCCCGTACTTCCGGGCGGAACAAATGCACGATCACATCGGTCGCATCGAGCAGAACCCAGTCCGCCTGACCGCGCCCCTCGGGCACTGCGCCAATCACACCGTGGTCTTTCACGACCATCGCCAATGTGTCCGCCATGGTTGATACTTGGCGACCGGATTGGCCTGTCGCGATGACCATAAAGTCGGCGATGTCGGATTTGCCTTTCAGATCGATGACGACGATATCCGTCGCCTTGTGATCTTCGAGCGATTCCACGATGTCTGCGAGCAGCCCTGCCGCCGGTCTGGCGTCTTTGGTGCTGTCTTTTGATCGTTTTGTCAGTGTGTGTGCTTTCTGTTTGGCACTCACTTTTTCACCTTTTTCTGTTCCGCGGCACCATTCTGCCCTTTTGGGTCAGGCGACAAGTCGCGGTGCGCTCTTATATCAGTTGCTGAGCCCGGATGAAGTCTTGTGTGAAAAAACATCCAGGCCGGCGATGGCATATCTGCAAGGTTGCAGGCGTCCGTCGGCTTTTTCTTAAACCGGAAAAACGCTTTTGCAGCCTTACCGGCAAGCGCCCCGAAAGAATAAGGAGCACGATCAAAAACCGCAATGGGAACCTGATTAAAGATTCTTGTCCATTGATACCAGCGCGAAATCTGTTTCAGATTATCTGCACCCATTAACCACACGAAACGGGTCTTCGGAAACCCGTGTTTAAGGACGGCAAGAGATTCCGCCGTATTGGTGGTACCGAGGCGGGATTCGATATCAGTGATACGGATATTCGGATGGCGCACAAGTGCACGTGCTTCGGCCAGCCTGTCCTCGAACGGGGCCATGCCCTCGGACGATTTCAGGGGGTTCTGCGGGGAGACCATCCACCATACTTCGTCGAGCTTCAGCAGCTTGAGCGCAAGCAGGCTGATGTGAAGGTGGCCTTCATGTGCGGGATTGAACGAACCGCCCAAAATGCCCACCCGGAGCCCCGTTACGGAATGACCCCGGCGGATATCGGTAAGTACTTTCAGGGCCGTACCTGCCCTGCGCCGCGGACGACGTATTTAAAGGTTGTCAGCTGTTCCACGCCGACCGGTCCCCGTGCATGCAGCCTGCCGGTCGAAATGCCGATCTCTGCGCCCATGCCGAATTCGCCGCCATCGGCAAACTGCGTCGACGCGTTGTGCATGACGATCGCGGAATCGACCTCGTTGAGGAATTTTTCAGCCCGGGCCGCGTCTTCCGTCACGATTGCCTCGGTGTGATGAGAGCTGTAGGTGCCTATATGCGCGATCGCGCCATCCAGCCCGTCAACCTGGCGGATCGACAGGATCGGTTCGAGGTATTCTGTGCGCCAGTCGGCTTCGGTTGCGGCATTCACGCGATTGTCCAGCGCACATGTTGCCTCGTCTCCGCGCAGTTCGCAGCCCGTGGCGGACAAGGCTTCTATGATGTCGGTCAAAGTCTGTGTAGCGACTGCCTTGTCGATCAGCAGGGTTTCCGTCGCACCGCATATACCAGTACGGCGCATTTTGGCATTGACCACGATGTCACGCGCCATGGCGGGATCGGCTACGCCATCGATATAGGTGTGGCACAGCCCTTCCAGATGGGCGATGACGGGGATCTTGCTTTCCTGCTGCACGCGTTCGATCAGCGACTTCCCGCCACGCGGCACGATGATGTCTATATAATCGGTCATCGTCAGCATTTCGCCGACGGCGGCGCGGTCCGTGGTTGGCACAAGCTGGATGGCCCCTTCGGGGAGACCTGCTTCGGCAAGGCCCGTCTGCAGGCAGTCGAGAATGGCCCCTGACGAATGGAAGCTCTCCGAGCCGCCGCGCAGAATGGCGGCGTTCCCGGATTTGAGACAGAGGCCGCCCGCGTCTGCGGTCACATTGGGGCGGGATTCGTAAATGATGCCGATAACGCCGAGTGGCACCCGGACCCGCGAAATATTTAGTCCGTTGGGACGGTCCCAGTTGGACAGGACTTCGCCCACGGGGTCGGGCAGTTCGGCAATCTGTTCCAGCCCTGCGGCTATGGCGTCGATGCGTGCTTCATCCAGCTTGAGGCGGTCAAGAAGCGAGGGCGCAATTTTGCGCTCTTCGGCGGCAGACATATCCAGTGCATTGGCCGCAAGCAGGTCAGCGGTGCGCGCACGAAGTGTCGCGGCTGCCACACGCAGCGCCGTGTTTTTCGTGTCAGCGGATGCCAGGGCGAGTTCCTGAACAGCGGCGCGGGCCCGGCGGCCCAGCTTGTCCATTTCACCGGCTATGTCGTCGCCATCAATGCCTGTGGCGATCGCCGTTGCTACGCT
>CAJQLI010000093.1 GCA_905479125.1 uncultured Alphaproteobacteria bacterium
TCCAAAACCCTTTGCCTTGAGGATCCTCAGCATTCTCGGTATTTTCCTGCTGACGGCCTGCGGGAATATCAACAGCGATTCCAGCGTCTACGATGACGTCAATGAGAGCAAAGGCAAAACCACGACCGCCATAGGCAGTAAAGACGATACCGTCGGCGGCGATGACGGCCTGCTCAACCTTTTCGGAAAAGACAATAAGAATACCGGCGGCGGCAGCGGTATCGGGGTCAATGGCTACCTGTGGCGCGCCTCCCTCGACACCCTCTCATTCATGCCGCTGGCCTCGGCGGACCCGTTCGGCGGCGTCATCATCACCGACTGGTACACCCCGCCGGAAACGCCGGCTGAACGCTTCAAGATGAATGTCTATATCCTCGGCCGGCAGTTACGGGCCGACGGCATCAGGGTCGCAGTGTTCCGTCAGAACCGGGCGGGAAACGACTGGATCGACGCGACTGTCATCAAGACCACGTCGGTAAACCTCGAAAACGAGATACTGAACCGGGCAAGGCAGCTCCGTTTCGCGGCGCGAACCGACACGAATTAGCCCTGCCTGAAAGTCCGGCTGTTTGAAATTCGGGCGAATTCTCGTATAAGGCGGCTTCATCGCACCTGGTCGAGTTGACCGGAGCTTGCGACCCTTATTGCCGGGAAACCCGCCACCATGCCGACCGACGCTCCCCAGAATAACGACCGCCAGAACAACGACACCCAGACACCGTCACAGAACGAACCCGCTTCCAGATACGCGTTCAAGGATGCAGAAACGCGCTGGCAGGCCGCCTGGGAAGACGGCCAATGCTTCACTGCGGAAGAAAACCCCGACCTGCCCAAATACTACGTGCTGGAAATGTTTCCCTATCCATCGGGGCGGATTCATATGGGGCATGTACGGAACTACACGATGGGCGACGTGGTCGCGCGCTATAAACGCGCCCGCGGATTCAACGTGCTGCACCCGATGGGGTGGGATGCGTTCGGCATGCCGGCGGAAAACGCCGCGATGGAAAAGAAGGTCCATCCCGCCGAATGGACCTACGCCAATATCGACACCATGCGCCGCCAGTTGAAACTGATGGGGCTGTCGATCGACTGGACGCGCGAGATCGCAACCTGCCATCCGGATTATTACCGCCATGAACAAAAGATGTTCCTGGATTTCGTCGAGGCCGGGCTAATCCATCAGCGCGAAGCCTGGGTCAACTGGGACCCGGTAGACCACACCGTACTTGCAAACGAACAGGTGATCGACGGCTGCGGCTGGCGTTCCGGGGCGCCAGTTGAAAAGCGCCGCCTGTCACAGTGGTTTTTCAAGATCACCGACTATGCGCAGGAACTGCTCGACGCGCTGGACACACTGGATCGCTGGCCCGACAAGGTGCGCCTGATGCAGGCCAACTGGATTGGCCGGTCCGAGGGCCTGCGCATCGCCTTCGAGGTGGAGGGCGCCCCGAGCACATCTTTCGACAGGCTTGAAGTATACACCACCCGCCCCGACACGATTTTCGGCGCCAGCTTCTGTGCAATATCGCCGGAACATCCGCTCGCCGCCGAACTGGCCGAAGGCAATACGGCGCTGACCGACTTTATAGAGGAATGCGGACGGCTCGGCACATCGGAAGCCGCCATCGAACAGGCAGAGAAAGTCGGCTTCGACACCGGCCTGCAGGTCAAACACCCGTTTATCGACAGCAAGATGATGCCGGTCTACATCGCCAATTTCATCCTGATGGAATACGGCACCGGCGCGATTTTCGGCTGCCCCGCGCACGATCAGCGCGATCTGGACTTCGCCCGCAAATACGGGCTGGACGTACTGCCCGTCGTCGTGCCCGAAGGCGAAGAAGATTTCACGGTCGGCGACACCGCCTATACGGATGACGGCAGGCTGGCGAATTCGGCATTTCTGGACGGCATGAACATCGATGACGCCAAGGCAGAGATCGCGAAGCGCATCGAGGCCGCCGGTAGCGGCAAGCGCGAAGTCAATTTCCGCCTGCGCGACTGGGGTATTTCGCGGCAGCGGTACTGGGGCTGCCCGATCCCGATCATCCATTGCGAAGAGTGCGGCGCCGTGCCCGTACCGGCGGCAGACCTGCCGGTGGTGCTGCCCGACGATGTCTCGTTCGACCGGCCGGGCAACCCGCTCGACCGCCACGATGCCTGGAAGAATGTCGACTGCCCAACATGCGGCAAGCCGGCAGTGCGCGAAACCGACACGTTTGACACCTTTGTCGATTCTTCCTGGTACTTCGCGCGCTTCACATCGCCCCACGCCGACACCCCGACCGATCGCGCAGCGGCGGATTACTGGCTGCCGGTCGATCAGTATATCGGCGGGATCGAACACGCGATCCTGCATCTGCTCTATTCGCGGTTCTTTACCCGGGCGATGAAAAAGACCGGCCATGCGGGCATGGACGAGCCGTTTGCCGGACTTTTCACCCAGGGCATGATCTGCCACGAAACCTACAAGACCGAATCCGGCGCCTGGGTAGAACCCGCAGACGTGCTCGAAGATGACGGCGATAACCTGATCCATGCGGAAACGCGCGAGAAGGTGATCATCGGCCGGTCCGAGAAGATGTCGAAGTCGAAAAAGAACGTCATCGACCCGGAAGACATCATCAATACATACGGCGCCGACACCGCGCGCTGGTTCATGCTGTCGGACAGCCCGCCGGAACGCGACCTGGACTGGAGCGAATCCGGAATCACCGGCGCCTGGCGGTTTTCAAACCGGCTTTGGCGGCTGGTCGCGGCGAATGCCGCCACATTGCCCCCGACAGGCACCGCTCCCAACAGTGACAGCGCAACCGATCTGCGCCGCATAATACATGCCGCCATCGCCGGGATGACCGAAGACCTCGAAGCGTTTCATTTCAACCGGTCGGTCGCCCGCGTGCACGAACTGGTCAACGCCCTGTCGGACGCAGATGCGTCCAAAGACGGCGCTGTCCTGCGCGAAGGACTGGAAACGGTGACCCTCCTGATCGGTCCGATGATGCCGCACCTGGCCGAAGAACTCTGGCGGATGCTCGGACATGAAGAACTCGTCGCCAAATCCTCATGGCCGGTGGCGGATGAACGCCTTCTGGTGCAGGATACGGTGAAGCTGGCGGTCCAGGTGCGCGGCAAGATGCGGGGAACGGTCGAGATTCCCCACGACGCGGATCAGGCAACGGCTGAACAAGCGGCGCTGGCGCTGGCGACAGTCACCGCAGCGCTCGACGGCGACGAGGTAAAAAAGATCATTTATGTGCCCAACCGGATCATCAATGTCATTCACTAGGCGGTTGCGTCGCCGCGGTCTGCTGGCGGCAGGTACCCTGGCCGCAGCGCTGGCGATATCTGCCTGCGGTTTCGAGCCGATGCACGGACAACGATCCGGCGCATCGAGTGCAGCGCTGAGCGCAATAGACATAAAACTTATCGCAGACCGGTCCGGACAGATGCTGCGCAACGAGCTTCTTCAGCAAATGCAGCCCCGGGGCCCCGCGCGCGCGCGCTATTCGCTGGCCGTTGTCCTGACAGAGGGCCTGACGAATCTCGGTATCCGCAAGGACGAAGTCGCGACCCGCGCAAACCTGACGCTGTCGGCCAGTTTCACGATCACCGAACTGGGTGGTACGACGCGCACGTTTACGGGCACCGCGCAATCGGTCAACGGCTACAATATTCTGACCTCTGATTTCGCAACCCTGAGCGCACGCGAAGATGCCCGCCGCCGCGGCGTCACCCAGCTTGCGCTGGAACTGCGCGAACGTATATCGGTCTGGCTGATCCGCGCCGGCGAACTGCCACAACGGACGCGCTGAAGCGATGGCGCGCCGGTTTTGAGGAAAGAACGGCCATGAAGGTGCCGCGATGAAAGTTCCCCCGGCCCGGGCCGATGCCTTTGCCAAGGCCCCGCCCGACGATATCCGCGCCATTCTGATTTACGGCCCCGATCTCGGCCTTGTCCGCGAACGCGCGGAAGCTGCCGCCATTGCCATAGCAGGCAGCCTGTCAGATCCCTTCAACGTTGTTGAATTCACACCCTCCGCCCTGAAGGACGAGCCCTCAAAGCTGACCGACGAGGCCTGCGCCATGTCGATGATGGGTGGCCGCCGTGTCGTGCGGTTGCGCGATGCGACCGACGGGGTCGCCAAGGCTGCTACGGAAACCCTTGCCGCCACCGAACAATCGGGGGACGGCGCGCTGATCATTATAGAGGCCGGCGACCTCAGCCCGCGGTCAAAACTGCGCGCCCTGTTCGAAAAGACCGACGGTGCCGCCGCCATTGCCTGTTACATGGACGAAGGTGCCGGGCTGGATGATCTGGTACGGAAATCACTGGGCGATGCCGGGATAAGTGCGACCGGTGACGTCGTGTCATGGATTGCCGGCAACCTCGGATCCGACCGGATGGTCAGCCGGATGGAGCTTGAAAAGCTGACGCTGTATGCCGCCGGCCAATCGGAGATCACCTTGGAGGATGCGCAGGCAGTGATCGGCGATGCTGCCGCCGTCACCCTGGATGATGTGGTGTATGCAGCGACCGGCGGTAACCTGAAAGGCCTGACGGTCGCCCTTGCCCGCGCCCGGTTCGAAGGCGTCGCCTCGATCGCCATCCTCCGCGCGGCCAGCCGTCACCTGTCACGGCTGGAAGAAGCCGTCGCCGCCATGACCGGCGGTGCCAATCCTGACAGCGCCATGAAAACCCTGCGCCCGCCGGTGTTTTTCAAACAGCAGAACAGTTTCCGCAACCAGCTACAGCGCTGGCGCCCGCAAACCCTGTCCCGCGCCCGGACCGAGCTGATCCAGGCCGAGATCGACTGCAAGACCACCGGCATGCCGGACGAAGCCGTCTGCGAACGCGCCCTGATGCGCCTCGCCGCCATGGCGGGCGCGCGGGTGCCGCGTTAATCTTCAATCCGTGGTTTTTCGGCGATCACATTAAGCGACCTGAACAGCCACA
>CAJQLI010000094.1 GCA_905479125.1 uncultured Alphaproteobacteria bacterium
AACCGCAATACCGGCGATCCTCATCGTCATGCTGGTCACGAGCATCCAGCTGGTGCCCAAGGCGTGGAACAGCGCGAACTGGAAGACGGTCATACCGCTGTCGGTCGGCGGTGCGATCGGCATTCCAATAGGTGCCTTTCTCCTGGTCGTGGTCGATCAGGAGCTGGTGCGGCGGTCGATTTCCGCGACGGTCACGTTTTTCGCGATCCTGATGCTGATCGGCTGGCGGTACAAGGGCAGCGTAAAGCCTTTATTCAGCGCTATCGCCGGCGGGCTCGGAGGCTTCATATCGGGTGCGGCTGCGGCTGGTGGACCTGCCGTGATCATGTTTCTGCTGGCCGGTCCCGAAAGTGCTGCGCGGAACCGCGCGGCGATCATTCTTTATTTTCTGTTCACTCAGGCCATGGCATTGGTTGTATACTCGTTTGGCGGGTTGATGACGGCAAAGACCCTGTGGGTTGCTTTGCCGATGCTGCCGACCATTATGTTGGGAACATGGGTGGGAGAGCAGTTTTTCGGCAAAGCGTCCGATCAGCTGTATCGTCGCATCGCGTTGGCGTTCCTCCTCGTTATTGGTCTTTCCACACTATTTGCCTGAAAGCTGCTGCTTGGAATTCTGGCCGGATATTTCAATTCTTGAAACGGCGGCGATTGCCGCCGTTGCTTTTGTTGCGGGCGTTATGCGCGGATTTTCCGGTTTTGGGTCTGCGCTGATGATTGTTCCGGTGGCATCTGCCTTTCTCGGCCCGCAGGTGGCAGTACCGGTCGTCACAGCCGTTCATGTTGTGACCAGCATACAGCTTATGCCGAGTGCGCTGCGCGACGTGGAATGGGGCCGTGTCATGCCGTTGTCCCTGGCGGGGTGTCTCACGCTTCCTATCGGGGTCTGGGTGCTGGCGACCGAGGAGCCGGATTTAATTCGCAAGGCTATATCTGTCCTGATTATCTTCTTCGCGTTCATGATGATGCGGGGCTGGCGATATACCGGCAAGATCAACGGCTGGGTCATGGGTGCCGTGGGGCTTGTCGGCGGTTTTATCACAGGCGCCGCCTCGGTCGGCGGCCCGCCGGTGATCACATTCCTGATGGCCGGCCCCTTTACAGCGGCGCAGAACCGCGCGTCGATCATCCTGTATTTCCTGTTCGTCCAGATTATCGCCATGGGAATGTATTGGGTTGGCGGGTTGCTGGTCGCACAGATAATCGGCGGGTGTCTGATCATTATGCCGACCTTGATGACGGGTATGTGGATTGGTCAGCGGTTGTTTGCAAAGATATCGGAAGAGGCCTTCAGACGGATTGCGTTGGTTTTTCTGATGGTGATCGGCATTGCCACGCTCTTCCTGTAGGCTGCTCGTATGATCTTCCAGGAATTAAGCGTTTGGGAAATTGCGGCAATCGTCGGGGCATTTGTTGCGTCGGGGCTTGTGCGGGGTTTCAACGGTGGAGCCGGTGCAAACTTTATCACCGCGCCGGTCGTCGCGCTGATACTCGGCGCCCGCGAAGGGGTGCCGGTTATCATTTTATTGAATCTCATCAGTAACATTCAGGTTATGCCGGGTGCGTTGCCGCATGCGGATTGGCGTCGCATGCTGCCGGTCGGGTTGGCAGCCATGGTGATGACCCCGCTCGGCGCCTGGGTGCTGATCGCGGTTGATGAAGATGTCATGCGTCGCATCGTGGCGGGAACGTCGATTTTGCTGTCGCTTGTGCTGCTGTCGGGCTGGCGGTACCGCGGCCCGCGTGGCCTGCCGATACGGATCGGCGTTGGCAGTATGGGCGGGCTGATTACCGGTTCGGTATCGATGGGCGGCCCGCCGGTCTTTCTGTATCTGCTGTCCGGTCCCGGGAGCGCAGCCGAGCAACGCGCGAATTTCCTGGTTTTCGGGTTGCTTGTGCAGCTCGGCGCGATTTTGTCCTATGCGGCATCGGGACTGATTTCACTCCAGCTGTTGATGCTGAGTGCCGTATTGTTTGTGCCGTTTACGCTTGCCTGCTGGGCCGGGATGCGCCTGTTTGCCCATGCGTCGGAGGCACAGTTCCGAAACCTGACCTTGGGCGGTATCGCCGTTCTGTCGCTGATCATAGCCTTTCTGTAGCCCACGGCACCCGGTACCTTGCCTGATTGCAGGACAACGGTCAGAATTCGGAAGGAAACTGTATGTCTGCAGGCTGGGACAAAGGCTTTATCGGAGATCTGACATGGCGATCAAGGAACTCAACCACATTAATATCCGTACCGACCAGATGGAGGAAACGAAGGATTTCTTTGTCGATGTGGTCGGACTTGAAATCGGCTTTCGGCCGCCTTTCGATTCTCATGGGTATTGGCTGTATTGCGGTGATGTACCGATCGTTCACCTGTCGCTGAGTGATCCGGACGGAGACCCCCGGACAATAGCGTCGGGCCGTGGAGAAGGGCTCGATCATATCGGATTGTTCGCGCAGGACCTGGTCGCGACTGAAAAGACGCTGGCGGAAAATGATGTCACGTATAAGAAATGTCTCGCTGGTGGCGGCCGGCTCGTACAGGTTTTCTTTCTCGATCCAAACGGTGTCCAGGTCGAACTGGCCTTTGAGTCCGCGGCGGAAGGCGTGACCAACGATAATTTCGTGCCGGTCGATGCGGCTGGATTGGGCGTCTAGCCGTCAGCAGATGAGGCATTCGGTCGCGTTGATCGGTTCGTGGTAGCGGGCGACATAACATGCTGAAGAATTTCGTGAGGAATATTTGAAATGAGCACTTCCCAGGCAGGAATACTGGCTGATCTCCCGGATTTGTCCCGTTATCTGGAATTCAACCTGCTTCCCGATTCCGACCCAGCTCCGGTGCTTCGCGATCTTGCAGCCCGGAACCCGGGCGCGGAGATGGTTATTGGTATCGGTTCGGGCCTTGTGAGTGCTTTGAAGGGTTCCGTGCCGGGAATGCGGGCCTTTCCGGCGATGAGCGGTCCGGGCGTCGAAGTTCCATCCACCCAGGCGGATGTCTGGTGCTGGATCAGGGGCACAGACCGGGGCGAAATTACCCATTTGGGTCGGTCGGTGACGGCGCAGTTGTCGCCCGCCTTTGAGCGCAGCCGTCTGGTCGATGGTTTTAAATTCGATGTAAGCCGGGAGATCGGTCGGGATCTCAGCGGGTATGAAGATGGTACCGAAAACCCAAGTGGTGACGATGCCGTCGAGGCCGCTATTACGCAGGGTGCCGGCGCGGGAATCGACGGATCCAGTTTTGTCGGTGTTCAGAAATGGGTGCACGATCTCGATCATTTCCAGAGCCTGTCCGGGGATGATCGGGACAACATCTTTGGCCGGCATATGAGTGACAATGAGGAATTCGACGAAGCACCGGAATCGGCGCATGTGAAGCGCACGGCGCAGGAAAGCTTCGACCCGGAAGCGTTCGTCGTGAGGCGCTCGATGCCGTGGTCGGATGAGACCGGCGAAGGCCTGGTATTCGTTTCCTTTGGTAAATCGCTGGATGCGTTTGAAGCGCAGCTCAGGCGCATGACGGGACAGGAAGACGGGATCATCGACGGATTGTTCAGGTTCACCCGTCCGGTATCGGGCAGCTATTTCTGGTGCCCGCCAGTGACGGATGGTCAGTTGGACCTGACGGCATTGGGGCTTTAGGCGAGAATCAGGGCGCCACTGCATTTCAATGAAAATCCCGGGATGGGAAAAGCCGGCGCGGCCCCCGGCGTGATTCCGGGATAGGGCTTTTGACCTCGTCGGCGCGGGCGAGGTTGTTTTCATAGGCGGCATTCGAACCTTTGCGCAGGTCGGGGGAGTCGAAATCCGGGCCGGCGAGTGCGCGCAGGCGGTGGGTCATGTCTTCGAGGTGATCGGCGATGACATGGGTGACGATGCCTTCGCGCTGCAATCTTCCTGTCACTTTTATCAATCGGGCGGCCATGACGACGCCACGGAAACGCTCGAACGTCTTTGGCCAGATGACGAGATTGGCAACCCCTGTCTCGTCTTCCAGTGTGATGAAGATCACGCCGCTGGCGGTCCCCGGGCGCTGACGGACCAGGGCCAGACCGGCGACGGTCACACGCTTGCCGTCCTTGGTGTGCAGCAGGCTGTCTGCGGGGACGGCGCCTGTTGCTTCCAGTTCGGTGCGCAGAAGCCCCAATGGGTGTGTTTTCAGGGATAGCCGCAAGGCGGCGTAATCATGGGTTACCTCTTCGCCGATCGCCATTGTCGGCAGGGCGACTTTCGGGTCCTCGCGGTTTTCTCCGGCTGCGAACAGGGGGAGCGGTTCCGGTGGCAGGGCGCGTACGGCCCATAGCGCATCGCGACGCCGCAGCTTCATCGAGGCATAGGCGTCTGCCCGCGCCAGGCGTTCCAGCACGGGCGCGGGCAGACGCGCAAGGCGGTTGATCTCCGATGGGTCTGTGAAATGTCTGCCCAGGGTTTTACGGGCATCAATCAGGGAGCGGGCGCTGTCTTCGCTGAATCCCTTGATCTGGCGTAACCCGAGCCGAAGTGCGCGGTAGGCCGGCTTTTCCGGTTCAGGCCGTCCGGGCTCCAGCGTGTTGTCCCAGTCGCTATGGTTGACGTCGACCGGCCGTACCTCGACGTCATGCTGACGGGCATCGCGTACAAGCTGCGCGGGGGCGTAGAAGCCCATGGGCTGGCTGTTGAGGATGGCCGCAGCAAAGACGTCCGGATAATGGCATTTCAGCCAGGCGGACACGTAGACCAGCAGAGCGAAGCTGGCCGCATGGCTTTCCGGGAAAC
>CAJQLI010000095.1 GCA_905479125.1 uncultured Alphaproteobacteria bacterium
CGGCATCCCGCTTGATGATTACAACGCGATCCGGCGCTGGATCGCGCGCTTCAAGACAATTCCGGGCTTCACCATCATGCCGGGCATCCACGCCAACTAGCGCGACGCACTCTCCAGACCGCAGGGACATATTCTGCGCATCGGATCAAATGACAGGAGTACCCCATGTCAAACCCCGCCCCCGGTTATCAGAAGAATCCGGACCATCATATTCGCCTCGAAGCTTCACCGCGCCGGGTACGTGTAAAATTTGGCGGTGAATGGATCGCGGATTCGACCGATATGGTACTGATGTACGAAGTAAATCACCTGCCGGTCTATTACTTTCCGGTGAAGGATGTCCGGCTGGACCTTTTGCATCCGACCGATCACACAAGTCACTGCCCTTACAAGGGCGATGCGTCTTACTGGTCGATCGAAGCAGGTGGGACAACTGCCGAAAACGCTGTCTGGGCCTATCAGACGCCGTTCGACGAAATGACGGCGATCAACCTGCAGGATTACTGCGCATTCTACTGGAACCGTGTCGATCACTGGTTCGAGGAGGACGAAGAAGTCTTCGTACATCCACGCGATCCATACAAGCGCATCGATACAATACCGTCGTCGCGCCCGGTAAAGGTGATGCTTGGCGGAGAAGTCATTGCGGAAACAACCCGCGCCCACTTCCTGTTCGAAACCGGATTGCCAACGCGCTATTACATTCCGGCAGAGGACGTCAGGATGGACCTGCTTTCGCCGACAGACAGTGAAACCCAGTGCCCGTATAAAGGCACTTCATCCTACTGGAGCGCCACGATTGGCGACCAGACTTTCGAGGATATCGTCTGGTCCTACCCGAACCCGGTCCCGGAATGCCCGAAGATCAAGAGCCTTCTTTGTTTCTATAACGAGCAAGTAGATGCAATTTTCGTCGATGGTATCGAAGTCGAAAAACCGGTAACGAAGTGGTCAAAAGAGTACCGCTAGAAAACTGCCGGCCACTGCCCCGATCCGGACAGAAACCTATCAACCGAAAAGCGTTCAGCCTGTCTTTTCAAGATGATCAGCTATCGCGAGCACCCGCAGCATCGACCGGACCACCGGGCGTTCGATCAGTTCGCCGTCAACGACGACAAGCCCCGTCGTATCTTTTTCGAATTCGGCAAGAATTCGCCGTGCGCGGTCGACAAGCTCGGCCGACGGCGCAAACACATCGTTGATCACAGATATCTGTTTTGGATGGATCGCTGCCTTACCGGTAAAACCAAGCGCATCCGACATCTCTGCCTCGACCTTCAATCCGTCCTGATCGTCGAGATTGAGCCACGGAACGTCCAGCAGGTCGAGATCATACCTTGCGGCGGCATGCACCACGCGTGACCGCGCATAGAGCAATGTTTCCCAGGTTTTCGCAGACCGCAGATCCGCCGACATGTCGACGGCGCCAAACAAAAGGGAATCGATCCGGTTGGAAGCGTTTGCAATCTCCATCACGTTCGCAAGACCATCGGTTGATTCGATGATGACATGAAACCTGATATGCGCGCAGCTACCCTGCAGCAATTCGTCATAGAGCCGGATTTCCTCGGCGGAGCCGGGCTTGGCGAGCATCAGCGCCTTGGGCGGTGCGGCGCAATCGCGAAGGGCCAGAATGTCTTTGAGCCCGTCCGGTGTCGATAACGGGTTAACCCTGACCATCGTCTCTACATGAGGGTGGGTTTCATCGGCAAATACCGGAAATGTCAATTCACGCGCTTCCTGCTTGCGCGGCAGAGGGACGGCATCCTCGATATCGACACAGACAATATCGGCGCCGCTATCCAGCGCTTTCGCAAAACGGTCGGGACGTAGACCGGGAACGAAAAGCAGGCTGCGGCGAGGTCGGATTTGTGTCTCGGTCATAATCTTCTCCTGACGCTTTCGCTATACCAATACGAAGCGACTATCCAGAAAGCGGTGAACAATTGATTTCGGTACTTCAGCAGCACCTATGTGCCGAACACGGGTTCGGGAAGTCCCTTCACGTCCGTCTCCACGGCAAACAGTGATCCCGCATCGGGCTCACGCTCGAAATCTTCCGGCTCAAATTTCGACGATGCAGTCGTCACATACAACGTGCTCAGATCCGGGCCACCAAAGGCCGGGCAGGATGTCATCGAAACAGGGAATGCAATCTCGCGCTCCATCGATCCCGCGGGGTCGTAGCGTTTAACCTTGCCGCCCCGCATGTGCGCTACCCAGACGAAACCATCGGAATCGACCGTTGCGCCATCAGGAACGCCGTCATCATCGGCGACATCGAGAAACACCCGGCGATTTTCAATTGTTCCCGACGCGGCGTCGAAATCATAGGCCCACATTGTACGTTTGCGGGAATCTGCAAAATACATGGTCGTGTTGTCGGGGCTCCAGCAGAGCGCGTTCGAGACTGTCACCGGACCGGCCATCTTATGGACCGAACGGTCATGATCGAACCGATATAGTGAAGCGATTTCGGCATAGCCCGGGTCATCCATTCCACCGCACCAGAAGCGGCCCTGCCGGTCGACCTTGCCATCATTCATGCGGACGCTGTTCATCCGGCCATCGCCCTCCGGATCCGCCACTTCTTCGAACGAATTATCGTCGAGGCCTATGAAGGCCAAACCCATCCGGGTTCCAGCGATCAGGCGCCCTTTGCCTGCAAGGCCGATGGACCCGATTTCCGTCTGGATACGCCAGTTCTTCACATCACCGCTCGCAGGATCGAAGCGGTAAATCATCGGGTTTTTGATATCTACCCAGAACAAGGCCTGCTCTTCGACCGACCAGATCGGGGATTCTCCCAGAATGCAGGACTGTTTTACGGCAATATAAGGCTCGGACATTCATTCACTCCGCGGATGGGCCTAAAGACGGCTGACTGACGATGTTAGTAGCATATCACCATCGCCCTTGCTTCCCCCGCCCCGCGGATTTCCGACATCATTTTTGTCGTGGCATCTTCCCATTCAACCTGAAGACATAGCCGATAATTTCGGCAACCGCCTTGAAGTGTTCCGGTGGAATTTCCTGGTCGACTTCAACGCCCGCATAGAGCGCACGCGCGATAGGCGGATTCTCCACGATCGGGATATTGTGCTCTTCCGCGATCTCCCTGATCTTGAGGGCCAGAAAATCCTGCCCCTTGGCAAGAAGAACAGGGGCATCCATCTCATCCAGCTCGTATTTCAATGCCACCGCAAAATGCGTCGGGTTGGTAATGATCACATCGGCATCCGGCACGGCTGCCGTCATTCGATTGCGGGCGCGTTCCTGACGAATCTGACGCAACCGCGCCTTGATCATCGGATCACCTTCCGTCTGCTTGAACTCGTCCTTGATCTCCTGATGGCTCATGCGCATCTGCTTCATGTGTTCGAAGCGCTGGTAGAGAAAATCGATCACGGCAATGACAGTTACAACGGCAAGGACGCCGATCAACAGCCGGGATACAAGCGAATGCAGGACAGCTGCTGCACCGATCATTTCCATTTTAACAAGTTGTTCGAGGCCTTCAAAATACGGTAGCACGAGCATCGTCGCGACAGCGCCGACAATCGTGATCTTTAGAATCCCCTTAATGAATTCTGCAACAGATTTGAAAGAGAACAGGCGTTTAATGCCCGCCAAGGGCGATGCGCGATCCAGTTTTGGCTTAATACGCTCGACGGCAACGACCAGTCCTCCCTGAACCACACTGGCCCCAAGTGCAGCCACGATGAACAGAATAGTCGGGATAATCATTATGTACCCGACCTCTGCCGCCGCATCGCCGATGATGGTCGCCAGATTGCCCTTTTCAACCGAAATCGCATGCGGCATGGCAAGGAATTTTTGAAGAATAATCTTTATGTCCGTCGATATTGACGGCGCCATAAGCGCAACGATGATTGTCGCGGCGAGAATCATGAACCAGTGGCTGACTTCCCTGGAATTAGCGATTTCGCCCTTTTTCCGGGAGTCATCGAGTTTCTTTTGTGTCGGTTCCTCTGTTTTTTGTGACTTGTCTGAACCCTGATCGGCCATGGGTTAATATCTACCCCTGCCCTGCGAAGAGAAGCAGGTTCTCTTCGAACCGGCCCAGGAACCAGAACATGGTTACGGATAACGTCATCGCCATCACCACGAAGGCGAGCGTAATCTGAAGCGACATGGCGATGAAAAACACCTGGACCTGTGGCATCAACCGTCCCAGCAAGCCAAGCCCGGCATAAAAGACCGTTCCCACGACGACAAACGGGGATGCAAGCTGAAGGCCCAGCGCGAACGTTTCCGACAGCAATCGTACAAGCGTTTGTGAAAAATCACCGAACGGCAATGGCGCTCCGGGTTTGAACAGCGTGTAGCTGTCGGCAATCGACATCAGCATCAGGTGATGCAGGTCGGTAACGAATACCATCAATACGCCAACGATATTCAGGAACGCTGCAATCAAGGCACCCTGCTGCGCATTGGAAGGATCAAAGAACGTCGCGTTGGACAGACTGGCCTGAAAACCGATGATGACGCCGGCAACATGCAGCGCCGACATCAACATGCGCACCAGCCCCCCCATAAAGACACCGATAATGACTTCACCGCCCACCAGCACGGCTGCTCCCACCATGGATGGCGGCATAGGCGGCAGGTGGATGGAAACAACCGGTGTAACAACCAGGGAAAGTGCGAGTGCAAACATAAGCCTGATCCGCGGGCTTACATAGGATTCCGCGAAACCGGGCAACAACATCACCGTCGACCCCATTCGCGCAAAAACCAGCCCGAAGGCAAATGCGTCGGTCGTCAGTAGATCGTTCAACATGAGACGGTCAACACGGCGGCGTCAGCCCAGCGCCACGATCTTGTCGACAATCTGCTCCATGAAGCCGTTTAGCGACGCCAGCATGAACGGCAACAGCACCAGCACCGACACAAAAATCACGATGATTTTCGGGACGAATGCGAGCGTCATTTCCTGAATCTGCGTGAGTGCCTGAAACAGCGACACACCCAGACCAATTATCAGTGCAATGAGCATCACGGGCGCGCCGACCTTCAGCAGCGTCCAGATCGCATCACGCGAGATTGAAATAACTTCGACTGCGTTCATTATCCCCCCGGATAACCGCGACGTCCGGATCGGTTAGATCGGCATCCGGGCAATTTCCTGATATGCGGCAACAGCCTTGTCACGGATCGCGACAACGGTCTGCAATGTAACTTCGGCGTTTGTGACCGCGGTGACCACATCGGTCAGATCGGCCTTCCCGGCAATGGCCTGCGCACTGATGTTTTCGGCCTGTTTACCGGTATTCATCGCATCGCTGAGCGATTCACCGACAAATTGCGAAAAGGACTTTCCGGGATCTGCCGCCCTCGGCTCCATCCCGGTTTCGGCCGGTTTCTGCGCGTTTCGTGCATAGGCCGCCGCGGCATTCGCGACGCTGAACGTGCTCATGAATCAGTCTCCTTTTGCTGATGGACGGGACATGACTGACAACAGCCCATTACTGACGCAACATATCGATGGTGCGGGTCAGCATGCTTTTGACACATTGATAATGCTGAGATTGGCCTCGTAGGAGCGCTGGGCTTCCCGCATGTCCATCATCTCTACCAACGGATTGACGTTCGGCACCGCGACGTAACCGTTCTCATCGGCGGCAGGATGCTGTGGGTCGAATTTCTTCTCGAATGCGCCCTTATCGACCAATATCTTGTCGACCGTGATACGCCGCCCATCGATCGAGCGGTCGAGCACATTCTTGAACGAAACCTGCTTGCGCCGATACGGCTCATCCCCGGGACCGTCAGGCAACGAGTCGGCGTTGGCAATATTTTCCGAGATCACCCGCAGTCGAGTACCCTGCACCCGCATACCGGCGGTCGAGATCTTGATCGAATTGATCAGGTCCATTTCAATTCACTCCGGGTATAGTTTGCGTCATTCGGCCACCTATCTCGCAGGACGCCCAAGGGCGAGTTTGATCATGGAAAGCTGCTTCGTATAAATGTTGCTGGCCAACCGATGGTTCGCCTGGGTTTCGGAGACCTTCGTCAACTGTTCTTCAAGGATGACCGCATTGCCCGCCGGAGCTGTTTCATATGTTTCTTTGCCACTGTCGCTGCGATACTTCGCGTTTTTGCGTGTCGCCTCGATATGCATTGAACTGGTCTTCTGCAGCGTCGAGCGCTTGAGTTGCGGACGAAGCATTTCCCGGAACTTGAGTTCCTTCAGGTCCTTTGGGCCATAGCCCGGTGTGTCGGAGTTGGCGATATTCTGCGACAGCACCTGTTGACGCTTGGACAGCCAGTCCATGCGCTTCGTCGCCATCTGAAACAGTTTTAGATTGGTAAGATCCATTGCCCCTCGCCGCCTTTCGGCCACTCCCCTAAAAAGCAGTTAAAACTTTACGGGAATTTGCAGTTTCCCAAGCCTGTGTTAATAAACTGTAAAGCGACGGCGGCGCGCCGCATGTGCGACGAACCCGGACGTTACAAGTAGTGACGGAGACAAAATGCTATATCTAACAAGAAAAGCTGGAGAATCTGTCGTCATCAACGACGAGATCGAGGTCACCGTCGTCGATATCAGGGGACGCTCCGTTAAGCTCGGATTTACCTTCCCGCAGGGAGCATCCGTCCTGCGGAGAGAGCTTTACGAAAAAATTCAGAAAGAGAACCAGGAAGCAGCGCAGGTCAGCGCCGACTTTCTGACCGCCCCGTCGGAGGCCCCGGAAAAGGCCGGCGATTAAGACAATGGGGGACATCCATATCCCCACGCGCACTGTCCGCCGCCCCATCGACAACCCGAAGTGCTTTTCGGCCGATATCTGCGTCGTCGGTTCCGGCGCCGCCGGGGTTTCAGCGGCCCTTGAGGCCGCAGGCGCTGGAAAACGGGTCATCCTCGTTGAAGCGGCACAGTCGCTTGGTGGCCAGGCAGTCAATTCAATTATCGGTACGTTTTGCGGCCTGTATTCGAACGGCCCCGACGTCACAAGACTGACCTATGGCGTCGCAGACGACATTCTGCATGATCTGCCTGCTGCCGGTGCAGCACGTAACCGGACCGCACGCAACTCGATTATCGTGCAGTATGACGAGATCGCCCTGGCCAGATGGGTAGACAAAGCCGTGCAGGACGCCGGTATCACCGTTCTTCTCGTTGCGATCGTCCGGAAC
>CAJQLI010000096.1 GCA_905479125.1 uncultured Alphaproteobacteria bacterium
GCGCGCTCAATCTGTGGAATACCGTCTATGGGGGTACCGGTTTCAAGCTCCACGGAAAATTCTCCTGAAGGATGCTCGACCGAAATCATCTTCGGGTCGCCCTCCGGCACTTCGGCAATGTCATAAGCCGTCGATCCCGGCAGCACACAGGCTGTCCCCACGGTGACCGCGGCGAGAACGCCAATGGAAGCGTGGCAGACATGGGGAATGAAACATCGCGTGTTAATGGTCCCGCCCTTTGTCGGCCGGGACACAAGGCACATCTTGGGGACGACTTTCTCGGTAACATCGCCGAGGTTCATCGCCTCGCCGATCTGAAGGCGAATGGATTCGATCCGTTTTTTTATGTCGTCGGCAACATTCAGCTCGTCGCGGGTTTCGTATCCTGTCGCGCCGACATCCTGCGCTCTCAGCAAAACGACGGGCATGCCGTTATCGATGCAGGTGATTTCAACGCCATCGACGACGTCGACCACATTTCCCGTCGGGAGCAGCGATCCGCAGGCGGATCCCGCCGTGTCGAGGAAATCGATGAGTACGGGGGCGGAGGTTCCCGGCGCACCGTCTATGCGCGCGTCGCCGTCATAGGTAACAATCCCGCCGGGCGTCTGGATATGCACGTCGCAAAGGTTGGATGAATTCACCATGTGAACGCGCACCGTGGTCCTGCCGTCCTGTGCGCCGATCAGTCCGTGTTCGAGTGCAAACGGCGCGACACCTGCCAGCATATTTCCGCAATTCGGTGTGATATCGACCAGAGGCTGGCCGATTTTCACCTGGCAGAAAAGGTAGTCGAGGTCGACACCGTCCATTGCCGATTTGCTGACAATCGCGACTTTGCTGGTGAGCGGGTCCGAGCCGCCGAGCCCGTCGATCTGGCGGGCATCGGGGGAGCCCATGATCGCCAGCAGAACGCGGTCTCTCAATTCGGGGTCGGATGGCAGGTCGGATGCAAGGAAGTAGGGCCCCTTGGAGGTTCCGCCGCGCTGAATGACGCATGGGATACGCGTTTGTCTGGTCATTCGCCGATTACTCCGCTGCGGTGGCTGCGTTTTTGGCACCCAGCACGTTGTCGATCACATCATCTGTCGAGCGGACGTCGCAGAAGCTTTGATACACGGAGGTAAGGCCGGCTGCGTGGTCCTCTTCGTTTCGCGATGCGTTGCAGTCTTCGACCATGATCGCGCGGTAGCCGATCATCATCGCATCGCGTGCGGTGGATTCGCAGCACATATTGGTCAGCGTGCCACCGATCAGCACGTTTTCGATCCCGCGTGCCTGCAGTTGTTCGTGCAGATCGGATGCTCCCTGCACCAGCGCGCTGAAACGGGTTTTTTCGGAAATTACGTCATCGTCATGCACGTCCATATCCGCATGAATCGCGTGTCCCGGACTGCCGCGGGTGAGACCTTTTTTGTGAGCCTGCATCTTGGCTTCGGTGAAGAAATTATCGTGATAGACCGGCCACAGGCTGGGGCCGTCTTCCGTTTCTGCCACTGTGAGTACGACCCAGACGACGAGCCCGCCGGAACGGCGAACCACTTCGGCCAGCCGGTTGATGTTCGGCATCACGTCGAGGCAGGGCTGAACGCCGTCTACGAAGAAATTCTGCATATCGACGATGAGTAACGCCGTTTTTTCGGGCTCGAAGCTTTCGAAGACATTCAGGCGGCCGCGCTTTTCCATAACGCGATCAATCACGTGCTGCGGCATTTGAAAATTGCTCATGAGGTACTCCCTGATTTTGTCTGACGAAGCTATCGCACCGCCTGCTTATTTGCCAATGGTACGCGTGGTTGTGGGCCTAATCCGGCGGGGCAGGCGCCCAGGTAATCATGCGCAACTCGCCCAGCTCACGCTTTATTTTTGTCCAGACCTCACCGCCATCAGTGGATCGGAACATCTGCCCCATGATTGTGCAGCAGAATATGAGCCTCGGGTCCGCAGGGTTCGTGCCGATCCACCAGATCGTCGAATTGACCGGGGTCGGGAGACAGGCATCTTCCCATGTTTCTCCCCAGTCGCGGCTGCGCAGCAGCAGGCCGGTTTCGCCGGATGGCCGGTCGCCCACGGACAGGAACATGACGCCTGATGAATCCGGGCGACGTGCCATGCAGCGGAAATAGGGCCAGGGCGCTTGCGGCACGTCAACAAAGTTCCAGGTTTCGCCGTCATCATCCGACCGGTGCAGGCCAAGCTCGGTCGAGCAGAGGATGCGTCTTTTGCCGAGGGCGTCGAAGATGACCAGATTGTGCGTGTCGTCAGTGCGTAGACCGTCTGCGAGGCGTTGCCATGTACGGCCGCGGTCACGGGATCGCCAGATCGCATCGATTTCAATGGTTGCCCACAGCGTGTCCCGGTCGACCGGGTCGAACTGGATCGATGTGACCCGTGGTGTATTGATGAATTCACACTCGGATGCGTTGCCCACAGGGGCTTTGTACCAGGTCGCGCCGCCGTCTTCTGAAATGAAGATTGCGGCAGGCCGTGTGCCGGCGACGATGAGATTTGCATCGTGGGGGTGCTGTCCGATCTGCAGGATGTGCATCCCGTCCATGGGGGACGGCACGTAGTTCCACCGTTCCGCCGACGGGTCCCAGCGGTAGATACCGATATCCGTACCCGCGAGCACTTCTCCCGGCCGGTCTGCGTGGGTGGAGACGCACCAGCACCGGGACTCGTTGTATATCCCGCCGGTATTGGTATTTGCCCGGTTCCAGGTTTCGCCGGTGTCATGGGAAAACCAGACCGAATGCCCGACAGAGGCGGCGTAGGCGACCGTTTTCATGGCGTTGTTCCCATTGGTTCGAGGCAATTCTAGCGCAAACAGTCACGCAAAAGAAAAGGCCCCGGAAACCGGGGCCTGATCTGTCGGAAACTGTGTCGCCTAGCCGTTATCGAATTCGGGCTTCCGCTTCTCGGAAAAGGCAGCCATGCCTTCCTTCTGGTGCTGGGAGCCGAAGCAGGCATGGAACATGCGCCGCTCGAAGCGCACACCTTCGGACAACGTGGTTTCATAGGCGCGGTTCACCGATTCCTTGATGATCATGTTGGCGGCCATTGATTTCGATGCGATTGCTTCCGCCGTTTTGACGGCATCTGCGATCAGATCGTCCGCGGGCACGACACGGGATACCAGTCCGGCGCGCTCGGCCTCTTCTGCGTCCATGAAACGGCCGGTGAGGCACATTTCCATGGCTTTCGATTTACCGACGAACCGCGTAAGGCGCTGGGTGCCGCCCGCGCCCGGCGGGATGCCTAGATTGACTTCGGGCTGGCCGAACTTGGCGCTGTCGGCCGCGATGATGAAATCGCACATCATTGCGACTTCGCAGCCGCCGCCAAGGGCGAAGCCTGCGACCGCGGCGATGACCGGCTTGCGGCAACGCGTGAGGCGCTCCCAGCCGGCGGAGATGAAGTCTTCCATATAGGCTTCCGACCAGGTCTTATCCTGCATTTCCTTGATATCGGCCCCGGCCGCAAAGGCTTTCTCGGACCCGGTCAGGACCATTGCGCGGATGTTGTTATCGGCCTCGAACGCATCTAGCGCCTCGGTCAGTTCCGCCATCAGGGGAGACGAAAGTGCATTCAGCGCCTTCGGTCGGTTAAGCGTGATCAGGCCGACATGGCCGCGGGTTTCAACGAGTATGTTTTCGTAGGCCATGGAAATTCTCCTGTTGGCGATGTGCGCGAATAATCAGTCGAGGACGAGTTCGCCGTCCCCGAGACTTTCGAAATGGGCGTCGATGTATTCGGGGGTGACGTCCGCCAGCGTGGCCGGTTGCCATTTCGGGCTTCTGTCCTTGTCGATAAGGGCGGCACGGATGCCCTCATAGAACTCGTGGCGCAGAAGAACCTGGCTGACAAGGCGGTGTTCAAGAATGAGGGCATCTTTCACGGAAATACCGGGATTATCCGTGATCTGTTTTGCTGTGAGCTTCAGGCTGGTCGGTGACATATGGCTGAATGCCGCGAGCGCTTCCTTCGCAAGGTCGGAACCGTCAGCCTCGAGCGCCGCAACGATAGCTTCAACGTCGTTATCCGCAAAAAGCCGGTCGATATCGGCATGACGTGCCTGAAGCTTCGATGGGCCGGGGGGCTCATGGAAATCGTCGAGGAGTGCATCAACGGCGGCAAAATCATCATCGCCGTAATCGGCCGCGGTCAGCGCGTCCAACAGGGCCGGCTGTTTGTCGCGGCTCACCAGATGTGTTGCGAAACGGGCGTAAAGCGCATCGGCGGCATCTAGACGGGCGCCTGTGAGGCCGAGATAGAGACCGATGCGTCCCGGGCATTTGTTCAGGAACGACGTGGCACCAACATCCGGCAGCAACCCAATACCCGTTTCAGGCATGGCGGCCATGATATGCTCGCTCATGATGCGATATCGGCCATTAACTGAAATGCCGACGCCGCCGCCCATGACGATTCCGTCAATCAGGCAGATATAGGGTTTGGGGAAATCGGCGATCGCGAGGTCCATCGCGTATTCTACGTGAAAGAATTCGCGCGCCGCGACCGGGTCCTGCTGACCTGCGGTGCTGACCTGGATCACGTCGCCGCCCGCGCAGAACGCCCGCTGACCTTCCGCCGTTACGACAACGGCGTGAATGGCGTCATCCACGGCCCATTTCTTCAAATGCTCGTGCATGCCGAGGCACATTGCCTGGGTCAGGGAATTGAGAGATTTTTCTTTTGTCAGGTGCATCCGGCCGATGGGGCCATCGACCGAGAACTGTATGTCGGATGAATTTGTCATGATTTCCTGAGAAGCTGCCACCCGGCAAACCTATCGGCTTGGGCGCGTCCGTCAAGAGTATTGGTGCAGCGCAATAACCGGGTTGCGGTGCGGGGGGAGGGGTAGATATTGTCCGGGGTAATAACTTTCAGAACAGGTCAGTGCCATGCCATCGCGCTTTTTCGAAGATTTCACTGTCGGTGAAGAATGGTCGTTCCCCCCATGGGTACTGGACGAAGCGAGCGTTACCGGTTTTGCCAAGCAGTATGACGCCCAGCCGATGCATACGGATCCTGTCGCCGCGGCTGAAGGTCCCTATGGCGTTGTGATCGCCAGTGGCTGGCAGACAGCGCTTAACTGTGTCGCCCCGTTCCTGAAGGCTGTAATGAAGGATACAGCAGGGTTGGCATCGCCCGGAT
>CAJQLI010000097.1 GCA_905479125.1 uncultured Alphaproteobacteria bacterium
CCGCACTAACGAACACCTGACGCCCGAATACCGGAAAATCAATCCGAAACACAAGGTGCCGATGCTCGTGGTCGACGGCCGGAGAATGACGGAGAACGTGGCGATCCATCTGTGGGTTTCGCGCACATTTCCGGACGCGAAACTTATCCCGGCGGACCCCTGGGAACAGGCGCAGACGGTTTCACTGCTGTCCTGGTGCTCCGGCGGTATCCACCCGTATCTCAGCCGCATCAACAACCCGGCGAAAGTGTGCGACACCGAAGACTCCGCGGACAGCGTTATCGAAAATGCGACCGTCGCGCTGGAGGAAAATTTCGCCATCGCGAATGAGTTGCTCGAAGGCCGTGATTACCTGATGGGTGACTTCACATCGCCCGATGCCCATTTTTTCTGGTGCACACGGCGCGCTACGCAGTTCAAACTCGATATGTCCGCCTTCCCCAACGTGATGGCGCATTTCGAGCGGATGCAGACCCGCCCCAGCGTGCAGAAACTGCTCGCGTTCGAAAAGGAAACGATCGAGGGCTTCAAGCGGGCGGCGGCGTAAAGCGCGCGACCGCGCGGCCTTATATCGAACGGTGGCCGGCGACGTGATCGTGTCTGTACAGCGCAACGGTTGTCAGGACTGATCCGGCCAGCAGCCATAGTGGCCCGAAAATCCAGAGCAGGATCGGTATGCAGAGGTAATAACCACGCATTCCCCACGTATAGTGGTTTGCAGCCCGAATCAGATGCCCGACGATTTCCTTTCGCTCCTCCTGGGAGGCTGACTGATCAGCCGCGCCGATGTCCAGTGCGACATAATTGTAGAAACGCAGCGACAGAGTGAAGTTAAAGAACGCAGCGAAAAAATTGGCTATGAGTAACACGAGTTTCAAGGTGAGCAGTCCCGCGTCCTGGCTCCCCAGAACGTTCACTTCAAGGACCAGGGTGGATATCTTGTCTACACTGACGAGAAACCCGAGCAGCCCCGCAGCGATCAGAATGGCCGTCGAGGCAAGATAAGTGGCCGACATTGTCCAGTTCCGTAGCGTCTGAATCGCTAGAATCCTGTCCTCGCGGGCAATCATTCTGTCTACCCAGACGGAGCGTCTTGCATGCGCCTTCCCGACCTCGGTGCGCCCGGGTGTCTTCTTCGTCTGGTAGAAAAAAGTAGCGTGATAGCCACCGAGAAAAATTAAAGAAAGCGATACGACAAGATATTCGATGGTCGTCATGCCTGTTTCCGGCGAAGGATCGAGAACACCCGAAAAAGCCCCATGCCGGCGATCATCGCCGCAAAGAAGATCAGGACATCCTCCAGCCCGGTCGATAGGGCAGCAATCGCGGGTCCGGGACAGAACCCTGCGAGCCCCCAGCCAATACCAAACATCACGGCACCGGCAACAAGCGGCAGGTCGATGTGCCGCGTCGTCGGGATATGGAATCTGTATTCGGTCAGGGGTGCATCAAGCCGTTTGGCGAGCGCATAGCCCGGCACAGCAGCGATCAGGGCGCCCAGCATCACAAGGCCGAGCGTCGGGTCCCAGTTGCCGGCAAAATCCAGGAACCCCAGCACCTTGGCCGGGTTTATCATGCCTGATACCGAGACCCCGGCCCCGAAGAGCAGGCCGACGGCGAGCGCGCCGATAATCCTGATCATCGCTCAGCCCCCGAAGACATGGCGGACGGCATAGACAGTAACCGCTGCAGTGGCGAAGAAAACCAAGGTTGCCACGATCGAGCGTCGTGAAAGACGAGCGAGGCCGCAGACACCGTGCCCGCTGGTACAGCCATTGCCGAGCCGTGTCCCGAACCCGACAAGCAAACCCGCCACGATGAGCATGGGCCACGATGCAGAAACGGTGATATCGGGCAGATTCGTGCCAGCCGAGGTCAAAAGGAGCGGGGCGATCACGATGCCAGCGATCAGCGCCAGTCGGAACAAAATTTCTTCTCGTGCGCCGCCGAACAATCCACCCAGAATCCCGCTGATCCCCAGGACACGGCCATAGACCAGCACGAACAGCGACGCGGCGGCACCGATGAGCAACCCGCCACCCAAGCCTGCAAACGGTGTAAAACTATCCAATGGCCAACCTCCCGATCAATTACCGAAGCATAGCACGGGGTCTTCAAGCGCCGATTGCTCTCGATTAAGAACCTTTGCATCCCTTGCCCACCGCACGCCTCGCGCGTATTTTCGACACACTAATTAGCAATCGAACTTAAATAATAGCCGCGCGGGAAACGCCGCTTTACGGCATATCATGGAGGCGTCGGAAAACATGTCCAGTAATCCACTCAGCATCGATGGCAAGGTCATCATCGTCACTGGCGGCGGCAAGGGGATCGGACGGGTCTATTGCCAGGAATTCGCCAAGGCAGGCGCGAAAGTCGTTGCCGCCGATATCGACCATGACGCCAATGAAGATACGGTCGCCGCTATTCGCGGCGCGGGCGGTGAGGCAATTACCGCGACGACGGATGTCTCAGATGACGAAAAAACGGTCGAAATGGCCCGCAAGGCGGTTGAGGCATTCGGGCGTATCGACGGGCTGGTCAATAACGCCTCGCTGATGAGCGTGCTCGAACGCCGTGACTGGAAGGAAATCCCCAATGACGAGTGGGACCGGGTCATGGACGTGAACCTTCGCGGTATCTTCTCATGCTGCAAGGCGGTCTTCCCGCAGATGAAAGCGCAGGGTGGCGGCAAAATCGTCAATATTTCGTCCGGGCGGTTCTGGAACGGCACACCAAACCGGTTGCATTACTCAACATCCAAAGCCGGTGTTATCGGCCTCACCCGTTCGCTCGCACGTGAAGTCGGTATCGACAACATCAACGTCAACGCCATCACGCCGGGCTTTACGCTTTCGGATACCCAGATATCCTCGTCCGGCGAATATGCGAAGAACAATGCGCCGCCGTCAGATCGTTGCATCCAGCGTCACCAGTATCCGGAAGACCTCGCGGGCGCCGTCATGTTCCTTCTATCTCAAGGCAGCGATTTCATTTCCGGCCAGACGTTGAATGTCGATGGCGGCCAGTTTATGCACTGAGTGGACGATTTGAAGCAGCGACATTGCCTTGAATTCCGCTACAATGGCCCATGAATAATAGCCCTCCCGTCTCCCCGGATTCCCGGATCCGGTTCTCGAATATCGGGGTCGATACCGGCGGTACATTCACCGACCTTGTCCTAATCGACGACAGGGGCCTCATCCGCACCGAAAAGTCGTTTTCGACACCGGAAGCACGTGAAAAGGGTGTATTTGATGTCCTGGAATGCGCCGCGAGGGCACTAAACACGTCGATCAGCGATATCCTGTCACGAACCGACATCTTCGCACATGGCACCACGGCATCGACCAATGCGCTCATCCAGCGCCGGGGCGCACGGGTCGGCGTTTTGTTTACCGCAGGATTCGAAGACACCATGGCCATCGCCCGCGGCCCTATCGGGCGTGTCGGCGGCCTGCCGCAATCGCAGGCGATGGATTTTATCCATACCGAGCCGCCGGAGCCTATCGTGCCACGGGACATGGTGCGGGGTGTCGTTGAGCGCATCGGGTCTGACGGGGAGATTGTCACTCCGCTGAACGAGGATGCGTTGCGCAGGTCAGTCCGGGAGCTTGTTGCCGACGGCGCGGAAAGCATTGCCGTCTGCCTGCTCTGGGCATTCCGCAACGCGGAACATGAAGAACGTGTAGCAACCATATGTGAAGAGGTCGCGCCGGGAATCCCGATCAGCCTGTCGCACCAGATTGCGCCGAAAATGGGCGAATTCGAACGCGCGGTGACCACCGTCATCAACGCCTATATCGGCCCGCTGACCCAGGAATATATCGGCGATCTGGATCGTGGACTGGCCGCCGATGGCCTTGCCAATTCGATCCAGGTCATCACCTCGACCGGCGGCGCTGCGCGGGCGGCGAATGTCGGCCAACAAGCCGTCTCGATCGTCAATTCCGGCCCGGTGGGCGGGCTGGTCGCTGCGCGCTTTCTGGGTGATCAGCTGGGACACGAAAAGATCATCACCGCCGACATGGGCGGCACCAGCTTCGATGTCGGGCTAATCGACGGGAACACGCTGGAAGAAGACCCCAGGCCCTTTCTCGACCAGGGACTGCCGGTCACACTGCCGGCAGTCAAACTCATTACCATCGGCGCGGGCGGCGGCAGCATCGCCTGGACCGACGGATATCGGCTCCATGTCGGCCCGCAAAGTGCCGGCGCAGATCCCGGTCCCGCCGCCTACGGGCGGGGTGGCGCCGACCCGACGGTGACCGATGCGTTGGTCGTCTGCGGTATTGTCGACCCGGACAACTTTTTTGGCGGAGCCTACAAGCTCGACCCATCGCTTTCAGAGCGCGCGATCATGGACCGCATTGCCATACCGCTCGGGCTGGACTTGCCGGAAGCGGCTGCCGGCATCCTTGAAATCGTGAATGCGCGGATGGCCAATCTGATCCGCAAGGTATCCATTGAAAGTGGCCACGACCCCAGCGGCTTCGCCCTGTATGCATATGGCGGTGCGACCGGGGCCCATTGTGCCGAATTCGCGCGGCATCTCGGCATTGGGAAACTGATCCTGCCCTATGCAGGACCCGTGTTCTCGGCCCTGGGGGTCGCGATTGCCGATATCGCCTACAGCCATACGCGCTCGGAGCCGATGCCGCTCACAGTGGACCGGATAGAAGCGATCAACGCCAACTTCGCAACCCTTCGCACATCCGCCGCTGCCGACATGCAGGCGGCCGGTATAGATCCCGCCGAGTGCACATTCCGCCACCGCATAGAGATGCGTTACCGCGGACAGATGAACGAGGTCACTCTCGACTGGCCGTCGGACCGGCTAGACCCCGGCGATATCGACGTTCTGCGCAACCTGTTCGAGGCCTATTACCAGAAGCGGTTTGGCGCCGGTACGGTTCGGGCTGAAACACCGCTCGAACTGATCAGTTTCCGCGTGGAGGCGACCCATGCAACCCGCCGCCCGGCTCTTGCGGCGCGAGACGAGACTGCTATCGAACAAACAGTCCCGAAAACCCGGCCTGTCTACCTGCGGGATACCGGCTACGTGGATGCCGACATAATCGATTTCGCGACACTCAAAGCCGGGCCCACCTATCACGGCCCCGCTGTCATCGAACGTGACACGACAACGATATGGCTTCCTCCCGGCGCCACCGCGACAATGGACCCGTACGGCAATCTCGCCGTCATACCGCAGGCAGCACCATGATCGATCCCATCACTTTCGAAGTCGTCAAGCACCGCCTGTGGCAGATCAACGACGAACAGGGCCTCGCCATCAAAACGATATCGGCCTCGCCCATCGTGGTCGAAGGCAACGACTACAATGTCGGGCTGTTTACGGCGGATGCCGAACTCGTTACCGCCGGCATAGGCTCGCTCGTCCATGTCACGACAATGGGCGACGCGGTCGCATCGGTAATAAAAGGTGCCGACGCCCTGCAGGCGGGTGATGCCTATATGCTGAACGACCCGTTTCTCGGTGCGCTGCATCAGAACGACGTCGTGGTTGCCAGCCCGCTGATGCGCGGTGGCAAGGTATTCATGTGGATTGCCAACGTCCTGCATCACCCCGATGTCGGCGGCATCGACGAGGGCAGTTTCTGCATCAACGCGCGCACGCTGGATGACGACCCGCCGCGCTTTTTCATGAAAATTCTCGACCGTGGCGAACTGGTCACGGAATCCGAACAGATATTCGTCAATAATTCCCGGCTGCCGGATGCGGTTGCCCTGGACCTGCGGGCCCAGATCGGCGCGATCAACGTGGCCACGGAACGGTTGCAGGCATTGCTCGACGAGCGCGGCGAAGACATCGTGCGCGACGTGATGACACAATCTATCGACCTGGCCGAACGACAGGTTCGCGATTTTATCCGCGGCCTCCCGAACGGATCATGGAGCGGCGAAGCCTATATGGATGGTGTGCGGGTCGGCGACGAGCGGATATGCAAGGTCGCACTGACGCTGACATGCAAGGACGACACGCTGCACTTCGACTACACCGGATCGTCGGACCAGGTCGATGCGGCGGTAAACAGCACTATATCGGCTACCGTCGCCGGCTCCGCCGTCCCGCTATACAGTTTTCTCTGCCAGGGCGATATCGACTGGAATGACGGGCTGAAACGCTGCATCGAGGTATTTGCGCCGGAAGGCACCGTGGTCAATGCGACCTACCCTGCCCCGGTCAGTATATCGACCGTCGGATTCCGCTGGCTGGTGACAGTCGCGGCAACACAGGCCGTCGCCCGTATGTTCGACAGCTCTGTCGACCACCGCGACCGCGCCTGTCCGTCATGGAATTCATCCAGCAACTGCAACAATATCTTCGCCATGTTGCCCGATGGCCGGCGCACGGGCTCACTGTTGTCGGATCACCGCGGGTCCGGCGCCGCAGGTCGGTCATTCGGGGACGGATTCCATCACGCCGGTACGGTAACCTCCTATGCCAGCAGCCTCGGCAATATCGAGAGCGCCGAATGGAAACTACCGGTGCTCTATCTCTATCGGCGGCGTCTGAAGGATTCCGCCGGCGCAGGCGAATTCCGCGGCGGCGCGACATCTGAAGTCGCAATCACCCCTTATGGCGTGAATGAGCTTACACTGAAGCTGACCAACACCGCCGGCACCGAGCAGACGAACGCCCATGGGATAAACGGCGGCTATCCCGGCGCAGGCTCCCAATCCGTCATTGTACGCGAGACCGATGTCGACGACCGTCTCGATGGTGACACGCCGGTTTCAGGCCTGAAGGACCTCGACGGCACCCTCACCTGGCTGCCCTCCAAGGCGGATGAAATCATCCACAAAGGCGATGTATACGGTTTCTGGGCTGCCGGCGGCGGTGGTTTTGGCGACCCCCTGAACCGCACGGCAGAGAAAGTCGCAGAAGATATCCGGACCGGGATCGTATCGGCCCCGGAAGCCGCCCGCCTCTATGGCGTGGCAGTCAGTCCTGATGGATCAGTCGACGAACGCGCAACCAGTGCGCTGCGAGATGCGATCAACACATCACGACGGACCGGGATAGACGCCGGTAATATGGAAACAGCCAATCCCTGTCCCGCCTGCGGCAATAGCGACGGGGTGACACGATCCCGCCAGCCAATGCATCGCGCGGGGCCCTGGATCGCCCGGCGCTACGACGGCGATGGCCCGAACTTCGAATTACAGGAAACCAATTGCCGGTCCTGCGCGGCGCTGATCGACGTCTCGGAAGTCCTCAAGCAACCGGCTCCTGCAGAATCCCATTGATCCGGGCAGTTTTGCGGCCCGGATCAGGAAGTGATAAAAGGCAGCACGATCAATCCTGGCGGAGAACGCTTCCCGGCACGAAGCAGATGGGAAGTTTCCGCCCCAATAGCGGGAAAAGCTGCATGGCTCAAAATATCTGGTCCGTCTATCTGTCGGGCGAAATTCATTCCGACTGGCGTGAACGCATCCAGGACGGCGCCGCCAAGGCGGACCTGCCGGTCGAATTCAACAGTCCGGTCACGCATCACGAATCCAGTGATGATTGCGGCGTCGAAATCCTCGGTGCCGAAGGCAATGATTTCTGGAAAGATCACAAGGGCGCGAAGATGAATGCCATCCGCACGCGCACGCTGATCGAACAGTCAGACATCGTCGTCGTTCGCTTCGGCGAAAAATATAAACAATGGAATGCCGCGTTTGACGCCGGTTTCGCCGCTGCTCTCGGTAAGCCGATGATCACGGTCCATTCCGAAGACCATACCCACGCCCTGAAAGAAGTAGACGCTGCCGCACTTGCGGTGACGGAAACGCCAGAACAGGTCGTTCGTATTCTTAACTATGTTATAGAAGGGAAGCTCTGAAAATGGACGTAAGAAGAATTGTTACGGGACATGACGCAGACGGCAAAGCAATTGTTGTCTCCGACGGCCCCACACCGAACGTATTGAAACCCGACAACCGCCCGGGCGTCGAAATTCACAATCTGTGGGTGCTCGACGAATCTCCCGCAAAGGTTCACGGACCGGAAGAATCGGTCGATCGCAAGATCGGCCTGCTTCCGCCAAAGAATGGCTCCGTCTTCCGGGTTATCAAATTTCCGCCGGAAAAAGACTGGATCGACGATGTTGATGCCGAAGCCGCCAAAAGCAGCTTCGCCTCGATCGGTGCCGAAGGTGCATCAGATCAGGGAGAGCCGCCGCATCCGTTGATGCACAAAACCGAAACCGTCGATTACGCGATCTGCCTGCAGGGCGAGATCTATCTCGTACTCGATGATTCAGAAGTGCTGATGAAGGCAGGCGACACCTGCGTCCAGCGCGGCACCAACCACGCCTGGTCGAACCGCAGTGACGCAGATTGTCACATGATGTTTTCGCTGGTCGACGGCACGTTCGAATAAGAACGCCCTGAATAATGCTGTGAAAGGCCGCCCTTGGGGCGGCCTTTTTCATGCGCCCCTGATAGCGCAGACAACTATTTCTTTTCCGTCTCGTCGACCACATAGCCGACACCTGCTCCCACGGCACCACCAACTGCGGCTCCGCAGGCGACACAGCCGCCGGTTATAACGGTAATCGCCGTCCCCGACGCAGCACCGATAGCACCGCCGCTCAGGATGCGCTGGGATTGGGTGCTCATATTCTCACACCCGCCCAGCAACAAAAGGCCGGCCACCACGACCGGTATCACCAGCCTGGCGCTGAAAGACGTATTTCGACGTGTTACAGGGGATAGGATAAAATACACGGGGCGAATACTCCGGCTGTTTCTGTTTCAGATGCCAGAATAAGTATTTTGACCGGCGCCGCCTGTGTCAAAATAGAGTCATAATCAAAGCTGTGCCCCTGATCCCGCGCATTTCCTGCGATTTATTACGTTAATAATACCTTTTTATTCACGTCGTATGCTCGTTCGCCAATCCGGTGACTTATCAGGAACTGACGTGAATCCCATGACGTTCGATTACGATCTCGTCTGCATCGGCAGCGGACCCGCCGGCCAGCGTGGCGCGGTTCAGGCCGCAAAGCTCGGCAAGCGCGTCGCGATTATCGAAAAGCATCGCGCCGTCGGTGGCGTGTGCCTGCACACAGGCACAATCCCGAGCAAAACCTTCCGGGAAGCCGTCCTGTCTTTTGCCAATATAGCGAACGGATTATCCAACGGCGTGTCGCCGGACGGACATGAACCGGCAAAGTCGACCCGGTGCAAGCCAAATGCCGGGGAACTGTTCGGACGGGTTGGATCAATCGTCGACAGCGAGATAACGGTGCAGGACGACCAGCTTTCACGCAACGATATCGACGTCATAGAAGGCGCTGCGGTTTTCACTGACCCACATACACTCTGTATAGATACCACGGATGGGCAACGGACAATCACGTCCGCCAATATTCTGATTTCCGTCGGCACAAAACCATCACCCCCCCGCGATTTCGCGATCGACGGCCAGTTCGTCATCAACAGCGACGATATCTTCAAGGTTCAGGAAATCCCACGCAGCGTGATCGTGATCGGCTGCGGCGTAATCGGCATTGAATATGCATCCATGTTCGCCGCACTTGGCGTGAACGTCACCGTCGTCGATGGGCGCAAACGCCCGCTGGAATTCCTGGATGGAGAGATCATCGACGAGTTGGTCCATCAGATGCGCGACCGCGGCGTCCTGTTCCGGCTCGGCGAAACCGTCGAGGCCGTGGACGTCAAAAAGAACGGTCGCAGCACGGTGGTCGTTTCCCTCGGCTCCGGCAAACGGCTTGCCGCCGAACTCGCACTCGTCTGCGCCGGGCGCGTTGGTGCGACGGACAGCCTGGACCTCGAAGCCGCCGGACTGGAAGCCGACGAACGCGGCCGACTGCTGGTCGATGAAAATTTCAGGACCACACAGCATCATATTTTCGCCGCTGGCGACGTTATCGGTTATCCGAGCCTTGCCGCGACGTCATCCGAACAGGGCCGCCTGGCCGCCTGTGCCGCATTCGGCGTCAACGCAAAACCGATGTCGAAACATTTCCCGATCGGTGTCTATTCAGTCCCCGAAGTCTCGATGGTCGGTGCCCCTGAACACGAATTGACCGAAAAGAAAATCCCATACGAAACCGGCGTCGCCCGGTTCCGCGAAATCGCCCGGGGTCACATCCTCGGCGACAATACCGGTTTCCTGAAACTGAATATCCACCGGGAAGACCGACGGCTTCTCGGTGTCCACGCCATCGGTACCGGCGCGACCGAACTGATACATATCGGCCAATGCGTATACGCCATGGGTGGCGGCCTCGACTACTTCCTCGAGACCGTATTCAACTATCCGACCCTCGCGGAATGCTACAAGGTCGCGGCACTCGACGACCATAACAAACTGCTGCTTTAGCAAGCACCCCGCCGGTCAAACCGGCAGGCAAGCAGCCCGTCAGGCCGCCTGCCCTTTGCGGGCCTCGCTCAGCGCTTTCCAGATTTTCTGAGGCGTTGCAGGCATTTGCACGTATTCCGCCCCCTCATGCGCCATGGCATCATTCACGGCATTCATGATTGCTGCGAGCGCGCCGACCGTTCCCGCTTCACCCGCACCCTTTATCCCGAGCGGGTTGATCTTGGTCGGAACGACATTACTACCGATTTCGTAGGTACACAGATCGTCCGCCCGCGGCATGCAGTAATCCATAAACGACCCGGTAATAAGCTGACCGGATTCAGGATCGCTGACCATGTCTTCCATAAGCGCCTGCCCGGCACCCTGCGCGATGCCACCGTGAATCTGGCCTTTGACCAGCAACGGGTTAATCATGGTACCGACATCATCAAAGACCCAGTAGCCGACGATATCCGTTTCACCTGTAACCGGGTCGATCTCGACCTCGGCGATATGGCAGCCATTCGGAAATGTCGGCGTACCACCGTTATAGGTACCTGTCTCATACAGGCCGGGTTCTATATCGGACGGCAGCAGCCCTGGTTTGAAGGCCGTCTTCGCGACATCCGACAGCGTTACCGATTTATCTGTACCGGTAACGGTAAAACTGCCGCCTTCGAATGATATATCGGCATCTGCCGCTTCAAGCATATGGGCGGCGATCCGGCTACCTTTTTCGATAATTTTATCAGCCGCCATTTTGACCGCCGTCCCGCCGCAGGCTGCTGAGCGTGATCCGAACGTGCCGGTGCCGATCTGGATTTTGTCAGTGTCGCCGTAAACGAACTGCATCATATCGGTATCGAGCCCGAGCATCTCCGACAGCATCTGCTTGAACGTCGTGCCATGGCCCTGTCCGTGATCATGCGTCCCCATCAGCAGTGTCAGCGTACCACTATTATCAAAACGGATCTGGGCCGATTCCACCATTCCGGCATTCGATGCCTCGACGGTATTGGAAATCCCGATACCCCGCAGTTTGCCGATGGCCTCTGCCGCTGCACGACGGCCGGGAAATTCCTGATAATCGGCAGCGGCAAGGCAGTCTTCGAGGTTCTTGCCGAAATCGCCACAGTCATACGTGTAGATCAGACCAGTCTTAAACGGCATTTTATCCGAAGGAATAGTATTGATACGCCGAAGCTCCGCCGGGTCTTTTCCAAGCTGGCGGGCCGCGACGTCGACCATTGTCTCGATCACATAGGCCGCTTCGGGGCGTCCCGCCCCACGGTAGTGGGCCGTCATCATCGTGTTTGTCACGACACCAGTCGCCTCGACGTAAATCGCGGGCGTCATGTACGTACCGGCAAGAACACCCAGATTGGTCGTGCCCGGCCCTGCGTTACGTTCTGAGTTATAATAAGCACCGCCGGCGGCCAGTGTTTTTACACGTAGCCCCAGGAACCTGCCGTCTTCATCAAGGGCAAGTTCAGCATCGGTGACATTGTCACGGGCCTGTTCGTCGCTCAGAAGACCTTCGCTACGCTCGCTGATCCATTTCACCGGTCGATCGAGCAGTTTCGCCGCCACCATGGTCAACGTGTATTCAGGATAAACCCCACCCTTCATACCGAAACCACCGCCCATGTTCTCACTAATCACCCGGATTTTCATTTCAGGCAGATTGAATATCTGGGTAGCGAGAGTATTCCGGCAGCGATGGGGCGACTGGACCGTGCAGCGGACAATATAGCGGTCATCGCGGGCATCGTATTCGGCGATACTCCCGCGCGGCTCCATCGAATTGGTCGTCACGCGGTTAATAACCATGCTGTGCTTCACAACGTGAGCCGCCTTCGCAAAGGCCGCATCCGTGGCACTCTCGTCTCCCACGCGATGCACGTACATCTCGTTATTCGGTAATTCTTCCCAGATCTGCGGTGCCGCCGGCGTGACAGCGGCCGAGGTCGAGACGACAGATGGCAGTTCTTCGTAATCCACCACAATCATTTCGGCAGCGTCTTTTGCCTGGGCCAGTGTATCGGCGACAACAAACGCAACGTAATCGCCAACATATCGAACAACATCCGTTGCAAGATGCTTCTGGGGACAGGGCGGCACAGGTGTGCCGTCACGCCGATATCGCTGCACCATCGGGTGCTGAAGGCCGAGTTTTGCCACTTCGGGATGATCGCCTGTCAGCACCAGATGGACACCCGGCGCGGATTCCGCCGCACTGATATCGATCGAATTTATCTTCGCGTGAGCAAAAGGCGAACGCAGGACCGATGCCTGAAGCTGGCCCCTTTCCGACACATCGTCGACATAGCGCCCCTTGCCCCTGAGCAGGTAGGGGTCTTCTTCACGCGCAACAGGTTGTCCTATTCCAAACTGGCCCAATTTACTCGTCCCTCGATGTGTTGAAAGTTGTCGTCATTCTATAGAATGTACGTTGTCAGGCGAACAGAGATGACAGGGAAACCGAAATAAAATGACGCGTTTTTGTACACTACCGGCGGAAGACAGCTTCCACCTCCTAAATGCGACTGTACCTGCCTGTCTGGTGGACGGGCTTTCTCCCTCGATTGCGCCGGACCCGGACGGACTGGTCTCGATCGACTTCATAATTTCGGGCGACCGGATCGACGCTATTCTGCCCGGCGGCACAGCGGACAGCGCGCGCCCCTGCCTGGATCTCGACGGAAGCATGGTCTGGCCCTGCTTCGTGGACCTGCATACCCACATAGACAAGGGTCATATCTGGCCCCGCCGGCGCAATCCAGACGGGACGCGTGCGGGCGCCCTGTCATCGACGGGTGCCGACCGAGCCACGAACTGGAACGCCGAAGACCTGCGCTCACGAATGAATTTCTCGCTTCAGAGCGCCTATGCACATGGAACTGCAGCCCTGCGCACCCATATCGATTCCTCGCCACCACAGCACAAAATTACCTGGCCCGTCGTCAGCGAAATACGCGACGCCTGGGCCGGACGTATCGACTTGCAGGCAGTTTGCCTGGAACCAATCTGGGGGTATGCCGATATCGGCTTCGGTAAAGAGATCGCCGACATGATGGTAGAACACGGCGGCATCATGGGCGCTGTGCTGAATATTCAGGACGATACGGATGCCCTGCTGGATACCGTTATCGGTCTCGCCATCGACCGGGGACTGGAGCTTGATTTTCACGTCGATGAGATGGGAGACCCGGAAGCCAAATCATTCGACCGTATCGCCGAAGCCCTTATCCGCAACAAGTTCGGCAAACCGGTCAATGTCGGCCATTGCTGCAGCCTCGCGATCCGCCCGCAGGCGGAGATCGATCACGCGCTCGGCCTCGCCGTGGACGCAAATATGCGCGTGGTCAGCCTGCCCATGTGCAACATGTACCTTCAGGACCGCCCGGAACCCGGCCAACCACCCCGCACCCCGCGCTGGCGCGGCGTTACCATCCTGCACGAGATGAAAGCGCGCGGCATTCCGGTCGCAATTTCCAGCGACAACACACGTGATCCTTTTTACGCTTATGGCGATCTGGACGGTGCCGAAGTATTCACCCAGGCCGTCCGCATCGCCCATCTCGATCACCCGGTCGGCGACTGGCCGGCAGCGATTACCCGAACACCGGCGGATACCATGGGACTACCCGAAAGGGGCCGGCTCAAAGTGGGTGGTCCGGCGGACATGGTCATTTTCCGCGCAAGAAGCTATTCGGAATTTCTGTCACGACCGCAACACGACCGCGCCGTCATGCGGGCGGGGAAGGCAATCGATACGAACCCGCCGGATTACCGTGTACTGGATGGCAGGTACTGACTTGGGTACAGGACGGCACTCCGTCTGCGGCGCCACACACCCAGACCAACAATTGTCATCCCCAGTAACAGAACCTGCCCCGGCGTCGATATAGAGTGCGCCGTAATACCGTCATCGAAAGTAACTTCGCTCAAGAAAATCCATCGCCCAGACTGACGGAGTTCGAGCGTCAGTTCGGACCCGGTAAACCCGAGACCACTGAAACTGACACTGAACGGAACGTCCGCGACAGGATTCACGATCGTGAAATTAGTCCCATCGATATTGGCGTTATTCGGTGGCTCCACTTCGCTGAAGGTAGAATCAGCCAGATGCAATGTGACCGTGTCGATCGTCACGCTTGACGCAAAATGAAACGTGATCCGCGGGTCGATATCCTGCCAACCGACATACGGCCCGTCACCGGCCGCAGATTCGACGAAAAACCAGTCCTGCGTTGCGATAACCCCGTCCGTCAAGTCCCCGAGGCCGCCAGAGAGCGCTTCGCCGTCATTGGTGTGCGGCGCGGAAAACGGAGCCACAGAACCATTGCCCGTATAATCGCGATCCCAGTAATTGAAGAATCCGCCAGTAGCGGTGCCATTCCCATTCGGCATGTCGTAGCCGACAGCGATGACTGGTGCCGCGGCCACATCTTCAGTCCACGCGACAGCGGCAACACCCCCCGAAACAGCGATCCAAAGGGCCAGCAGCCTTGAAAGACGACGATATCGAACTCGGGAAAGCATGGTGCCATTCCAATACTTTTTACAAGCACTCTCCATGAGTGCCTGTAATCTCGCGAAGACTTCATTTCTTTAATAATCAGAGGGTTACAGAAAAGCAACTCGCTACCTTCGGCAGCACACCCCTCGCCCCTCTCACATCAGAGCGACGCCTGTTCCGTAACCATCAACGCGAAACCATATGACAACGCGATTTCCTTCAGCCGGTCAAAGCGGCCGGACGCGCCGCCATGTCCGGCATCCATGTTCATATATAACAGGATCTCGCTATCGCCCGTATTGTGATGGCGCAGTTTTGCAGCCCATTTTGCAGGCTCCCAATAGGTCACGCGCGGGTCCGTGAGCCCGCCGGTGGCCAGCACCGCCGGATAGTTCTGATCCGTCACGTTAGTATAGGGGCAATAGGACGCCATGTAGTCAAATGCTGCCGCATCGCGGATCGGGTCACCCCACTCGACCCATTCGGGGGGTGTCAGCGGCAGGGTTTCATCGCACATGGTATTCATCACATCGACAAACGGCACTTCGCCAAGTATCCCGCAGAACAGGTCGGGGCGCATATTGGCGACAGCCCCCATCAGCATGCCGCCGGCGCTGCGGCCCTGGGCGACGATTCTGCCAGCCGACGTATAATTCTCGGCAATCAGATGTTCGCCTGCGGCAATAAAATCGAGAAACGTATTCTTCTTGGTCATGAGCTTGCCGTCGAGATGCCAGCCCTGCCCGTTCTCGGTACCCCCGCGAATATGGGCGATTGCATAAACGAATCCGCGATCGACCAGGCTGAATACATGGGGTGAGAACGACGCCGGCATTGCGAACCCGTAGGAGCCATAGCCGTAGAGCAGCATCGGCGCCGAGCCGTCAACGGGCGTATCCTTCGACCGCAGCACCGTCACCGGTACCTGCACGCCGTCATGGCTTATCGCGAACACGCGGCGGCATTCGTATTTTTCCGGGTCGTGGCCCGACGGAATTTCCTGTTCCTTGCGCAGCGTGCGGGTGCGTGTCGCCATGTCATAATCGTAGACCCGCTGCGGCGTCGTTGGCGACGAATAGGAAAACCGCAAAGTCGTCGTATCATATTCATAACCCGGCATCAGGCCCAGGTCATAGGCCTGCTCGTCAAAACTGATCTCGTGTTCGGTACCATCCGCCAGCGACCGGATTACGATACGGGGCAACGCGCGTTCGCGCTCAAGCCGGACAAGGTAGCCGTTGAATACGATCATCGAGCGGATCAGGCAGCCCGGCCGGTGGGCCACGATATCGCGCCAGTTCTTCCGGGCCGGCGCATCAAGCGGGGCCTCGACAATGCGGAAATCAACGGCATCATCCGCATTCGTACGGATCAGCAGCACATCGCCATGATCTGAAACGTCATAAGTAATACCGGTTTCACGCACGAGCAGCAGACGCGGCTCGGATAACGGGTCCCCGGCGGCAATCAGCCGGACCTCCGAGGTATCGGCGTGATCATGCGCATCAATCACAATAAAACGGCCGCTTTCCGTCTTTCCAATGCCGAGGAAAAAACCCGGGTCTGTTTCCTCGTAAACAAGCACGTCGTCCGTTGCCGCCGTACCGATCCGGTGGCGCATCACCTTGGACGGACGGTGATTGTCATCAAGAACGGTATAGAACAGCATGTTCCCGTCCGCCGACCAGGCCATATCGCCCTGTGCATTGGGCAGGACATCAGCAAGGATCTCTGCCGTTGCAAGGTCGCGGATTGTGATTTCGCAATATTCAGACCCGTTCCGGTCAATCGCCATGGCGAACAGGCGGTGATCCGATGTATGCGATGCACCGCCGATGGAAAAGAAAGCCTCGCCCTCGGCCTCACGATCGCCATCCAGCAAAACCTGTTCATTCGCATCGTCCATGTCTGCAGTCGGGCGGCGGCACAGGACGGGGTACTGGCCACCGGGCACGAAGCGGCGGTAATAGGCCCAATCACCATCCGGTGACGGCACGGATGAATCGTCTTGCTTGATCCGCGCCTTGAGCTCCGCGACCAGTTCTTCGCGCAGCCCCGAAATGGGCGCCAGCACCGCCTCTGTGTATGCGTTCTCGGCATCAAGATGCGCGCGGATTTCGGGCAGCAAAACCTCCGGCTCCCGCATGACTTTCTGCCAGTCGGGATCACGCAACCAATCATAGGGATCGTCAATCGTTCGGCCATGACGTTCA
>CAJQLI010000098.1 GCA_905479125.1 uncultured Alphaproteobacteria bacterium
GTGGCGCTGATCGTCGCGGGCGCTGTGTTGTTTCAGCTGCGGCGCACAAGCTGAGACGCCGCGCCAAAACATACAGCAGCCTGTAATACAGCAGAATTGCTTCGCAGACCGTTCGGTGCAAAAATATGGTCGAAAATCAAAAAAGCCCCCCTTTTTAGAGAGGACATCCTAATGGCACCCGATTCAAACTCCGGACCTGCGCTGATCGGGATCGAACCGACGATCTACCCTGATAACGACCTCACGCAACGGCCGCTGGCCCGCTCGAAGTTCCTGAAGAACACATGGTATGTCGCCATGCCGTCCAACGAACTAAAGGAAGGCGAGATCGTGCACCGCACGCTTCTCAACCAACCGGTCGCGTTCTATCGCAGGGAAGACGGCGGCATCGCCGCAATCCACGATATGTGCCCGCACCGTCAGGTGCCGCTGTCGATGGGCACGCTCCAATCCGGCGACCGGGTACAGTGCATCTATCACGGGCTTCAATTCGGTGCCGACGGCAAGTGCGTGCACAACCCCCATGGCAGCCAGAAGATTTCCGACGCGCTGCACCTGCCGAGCTACACGGTGGTGGAAAAGCACAAGCTTTTGTGGATATGGATGGGCGACAAGCCGGCCGATCTCGACAAAATCCCGGATTACAGCTGCATTGATGAGTCACCGGAACTGCACATTACGGAGTTCGGGTACCTGAACGCGAAATGCCACTACGGCCTGATGATCGACAATCTGCTGGATCTCAGCCACATCTGCTTCACCCATGCCGGCATCCTCGGCAATCCGGATACCGCGGAAACCGATCCGGACGTGACCGTCGAGAACGACACCGTCACCGTGTCCCGCTATTCCGAGGATGCGGAAACGCCCGGCATGATCAAGATGTTCACCGACGATCCGGAACTACAGGCCCGCGGCGAACAGTGGACGTCCATCACGTGGTACCCTGCCTCGAACCTGCTGCTCAATTTCGGCGCCTGCAAAATCGGCGACTCCCGGGAAAACGGTACCGGCTACCTGGCGCTGCACTGGCTGACGCCGGAAACCGATCGTACGACGCATTACTATTACTGCGCCGCACGCTGGGGCGTGCAGACCGACGACGCACGCAACAAGGAAATTCGCGAGCTGATCTACAAGATGCGGACCTTCGCCTTCGCCGATCAGGACATGCCGGTGATCGCGGCCCAGCAGGTGGCTCAGGATTCGCTCGACCATGAGCCGAACCCGGCGAAACTCAGCATCGATGCCGGACCCAACGAGTATGAAAAGATCCTCAACCGGCTGATCGCCGAAGAGAACTGATTTCGCACCGGGATACGGGACGACGAATTGGGGAGCGGACGACAGTCCGCTCCCTTTTCCGTTCTATGGCCGCGTCTTCCGAAACCGGCAGCGAGCCCGTAATATGCGGTTTAAGGGGATGCGGCTTTGGATCCGGAGGGGCGTTAAACACACCGCCTGCTCTCCGATTGCCGTGATGAATGTGTTGCCGAGACCTGTGCCCGCCAGGACACGGCAGGATTGGGCGACTGGCCGGGCGGAACGATCATGACCAAAACACCCAAAGAGCCGGCGGCGCCCGAAAACGGCGGCCGCGGTCGTAAAAACGTCGAGGCGAAACTGATCCGCGCCGCCTGCGCCCTGTTGTCGAAACGCGGCCCGCGGGCGCTGACGGTGCGCGAAATTGCCCAGCATGCCGGGGTCAATCACGGCCAGGTGCATCACTATTTCAAAGGCAAGAAGGTCCTGCTGACCGCGGCGATGCGCACCCTTGCCCGCGAGCATTGGGAAAACACTGCCGCGCGCGACCGCGACGAACACGATGTGCCGCCGCCGCTCGCCCTGGCGCAGGACCAGGAATACATTCTCGCGGTGATCCGCTGTGTCGTGGACGGCGAGATGGACCTTGCCACCCTCGAGCTGGAGGACGGAATCTCGGTGCCGCGGAGGATCGTCAACGAACTGATCGTCGATCCGGACTTCGATTACACGCCCGCACAGGTCAAAGCGGTCGCGGCAACCTTTATGACGGCGGAGCTTTCGTGGGCAGTGTTCGGCCAGTACATCCTGAAAATGATCGATGCCGATGCCGCCGAGGCCGCGGAGGTCGAGGCCGCCATCGCGCGGACTTCGCGCATCTTCCTCGACAATCCCGACCTGCTGGTCTAGCGCCCCTTTTCCACCCCACCGCCGCTCTTCCGGGGTCCAAAATCATACCGGGCAAAAACGCTGGACTATTTTTAGTCAATTGACTAAATTACCCCGAATACCTGCGCTGCGGTCGTTCCCGCACGCCCGGATCGCCAGAAATCCAACGGAGGAAAACAGATGGACCCGATTATCAAAGCAGACAGTGTCGTCTACCCGACGCTCCAGGTGCCCGATCTCGAGGTGCAGGAAAAATTCCTGATCCATTTCGGCATGCATGTGGTCGAGAAGACCGCCGACATTCTCTATATGCGCGGCGAAGGCCCGCAGCCCTTTATCCACGTCACCAGACGCGGCGACCAGAAATTCATCGGCGCCGCCTATGCCGCGCTGTCGATGGCGGACCTTGAGAAAATCAGCAAATCAGACAGCTTCGGCGACATCGAGGAAATGACCTCGCCGGGCGGCGGCTTCCGGAGCTCCGCGGTCGATCCCAACGGGATCGGCGTCGACGTGGTCTTCGGCATCGAGCCGCGCGAGACCGAGTCGGACCTGATGCCGATCGAGGTCAATGTCGGCGGTATCGGCGAGGAAAATTTCCGGCGCATCAATCAGACCAAGCGCTTTCAGAAAGGCGCCTATCCGCGCATCAAGCGCTTCGGGCATTACGGCATCAACGTGCTCGATGTGCCCGCCTCGCGTGACTGGTACCACGCCCATCTCGGCATTATCGCATCCGATATTCTGAAGCCGCCCCCCGCCGATGACGATTGCCCCATCGTCGGCATTTTCGCCCGGCTCGACCGCGGCGCCAAACCCGCCGATCACCATTGCGTCTTCTGGCTCCCCGCGGAGGAACTGTCGAACGGCAAGCCCGGGCTCAACCATGTGTCCTACGAGATGGTCAATATCGACGATGTCTTCATGGGTCACGAAGTGCTGAAACGCAAAGGCTATCAGGCCGAATGGGGTGTCGGGCGGCACTACCAGGGCAGCCAGATATTCGACTACTGGCGCTCGCCCTTCATGCAGATCCACGAACACCAGACCGACGGCGACGTGTTCGACAACACGATGCCGCCGCAAATCGTCGATGTGAGCGCCGATGGCGATCCCGAAGTGCCGGAAATGGTGTCGTCCCAGTGGGGCACCGGCATTTCCGAAACCTTCGGCGACGAACGGGGTCTGTAAGACGACACGCCGGCGGCGGTAAGCGGGCCCGTTTAAAAGCGCCGGACAGAAGTACTAAGCTCGACACCAGCAATGCGTTGTCGAGGTCGCACGATGGAAGGTGCCCCCACTTTCCCGCTAAACGCCTGGTATGTCGCGGCCTGGAGCCATGA